>NZ_MLCO01000078.1 GCF_001982615.1 Teichococcus deserti
CCTGCCGGGCGGTGGGGGAAGGGCTGCATGGCGAATTCTGTGATCTCGTCCTGGGCCGGGTCGAGGCCGGTGGTCTCGAGGTCCAGCACAATGCCCTGTCGCACCGGGACGCCTTCGGGCGGGGTGACCGGCGCACGGGGAGAGATCCGGCGCAGCACGCGGTAGTCGCCGCTGGCAGCCAGCTGCTCGGCCATGGCCTCCAGCCGGGCGGCATCTGCGGGGTCGCGGGTCAGGGTCTCGGGCTGCATCCCGGATGCATGCCCGGAAGCGGCGCGCAAGGCCAGGGCCGCGGTGCCCCGCCCCCGTTGAATCCCGCCCGCGCCTCCCGCATATCGTGGCCCGCCAGACGACCGCGCAAGGAGATGCATCGGTGAGCGAGCCCACGGGAAGCGAGACTGTTGAGCGGCATGAATTCAACGCCGAGGTCGGGCGGCTGCTCGACCTGGTGGTGCACGCGCTGTATTCGGAGCGGGAGATCTTCCTGCGCGAGCTGGTGGCCAATGCCGCCGACGCGATCGACAAGCGCCGCTTCGAGGCGCTGGTCAATCCCGAGCTCGCGCTGCCGGCCGACAGCAAGCTGCGCATCCTGCCCGACAAGGCGGCCCGCAGCATCACCATCTCGGATGCCGGCATCGGCATGACCAAGCTGGAGCTCGGGCAGAACCTGGGCACCATCGCCCGCTCCGGCACGCTGGCCTTCGCCAGCAAGGTGGCGGATGCCAAGGCCGAGGACCGGCCCAGCCTGATTGGCCAGTTCGGCGTCGGCTTCTACTCGGCCTTCATGGTGGCCGACCGGGTCGAGGTGACCTCGCGCCATGCCGGCAGCGAGGAGGCCTGGAGCTGGGCCTCCGAGGGCCGCGGCGACTATACCCTGGCGCCGGCCAGCCGCGCCGAGCCCGGCACCGACATCGTCCTGCACCTGAAGGAGGATGCCGGCGAGTACCTGGAGCCGATCCGGCTGCAGACCATCATCCGCAAATGGGCCGACCACATCACCGTGCCCATCGTGCTGGTGCATGACGGCGAGGAGGAGCCGGCCAATGCCGGCACCGCGCTGTGGCGCAAGCCGAAGTCGGAGATCTCGGAAGACGACTACGCCGAGTTCTACCGCCATGTCAGCCATGCCTTCGACACCCCCTGGGCGACGCTGCACTGGCGGGCCGAGGGTGCGCTGGACTTCTCGGCCCTGCTCTTCGTCCCCGGCATGAAGCCGTTCCAGGCGGTCGAGGGCGAGCGCGAGAGCCGCGTGCGCCTGCATGTCCGGCGCATGTTCATCACCGACCAGGCGGGGATGCTGCCGCCCTGGCTGCGCTTCGTCACCGGCGTGGTGGACACCGAGGACCTGCCGCTGAACGTCTCGCGCGAGATGCTGCAGGCGACGCCGGTCCTGGCCCGCATCCGCCGCGCCGTGACGGCCAAGGTCCTGGGCGAGCTGAAGAGCCGCGCCAAGGACGCGGAGAGCTATGCCGGCTTCTGGGAGAATTTCGGGCCGATCCTGAAGGAAGGCCTCTACGAGGATGCCGAGCACCGCAAGGATCTTTCGGCGCTCATCCGCTTCAGGTCGTCCTCCGTCGAGGGTTGGACCTCGCTCGCCGACTACGTGTCCCGCATGAAGCCCGAACAGAAGGACATCTACTACCTGGTGGGCGACGACACCGAGGCGCTGGCGAAGTCCCCGCAGCTCGAGGGCTTCCGGGCGCGTGGCGTCGAGGTTCTGCTGCTGGCCGACCAGATCGACAGCTTCTGGCCGGAGCGGCTGGACCGCTTCGAGGAGAAGCCGGTCCGCAGCATCACCCAGGGCAATATCGACCTGAGCCAGCTGCCGCTGGAAGGCGAGACCGCCGAGGCTGCCGATCTGTCCGCACTGCTGCCGAAGCTGACCGAGGCGCTGAAGGACGAGGTCGCCGAGGTCCGGGCGTCCGACCGGCTGGTGGACAGCGCGGTGCTGCTCTCGGCCTCGGCGATGGGGCCGGACCTGCAGATGCAGCGGCTGCTGCGCCGCGCCGGCCGCGCGGGCGGCAGCTTCGCGGTGCTGGAGGTCAATCCGCGCCACCCGCTGATCCGCCGGCTGGCCGAAAGCGGCGAGACCGACCTGGCCGAGGCTGCCGGCACGCTGCTGGACCTGGCCCGGCTGCAGGATGGCGACGCGCCGCGCGACCCCGCTGGCTTCGCCAGGAAGGTGACCGAGGCGCTGGCCGGCAGCTTCAAGTAGCCGGAAAGCGGACGGGCGGGCGCTCAGCCCCGCCCGTTCGAGAAGGTGTCGCAGGCGGAGAGCGCGCCGCTCTCCAGCCCGCGGCGGAACCAGCGCACGCGCTGCTCAGAGGAGCCATGGGTGAAGCTTTCGGGCTGCACCCGGCCGCCGGCGCGGCGCTGCAGCCGGTCGTCGCCGACGGCGGCGGCGGCGTTCAGCCCCTCCTCGACATCGCCGGGCTCGAGGATCTGGCGCGCGTCGTTGGCGCGCTTGGCCCAAAGGCCGGCGAAGCAGTCGGCCTGCAGCTCGACCCGCACCTGCACGGCATTGGCGTCGTTGCCGCGGCGCAGCTCATCGGCGCGGCGCAGCACGCCGAGCTCGTTCTGCACATGGTGGCCGACCTCATGCGCCACGATATAGGCGGCGGCGAAATCGCCGCGGGCGCCGAGCTGCTGCTGCAGCTGCGCCATGAAATCGAGGTCGATGTAAACCCGCCGGTCGTTGGGGCAGTAGAAGGGCCCCATCTGAGCCTGGGCGCCGCCGCAGCCGGACTGCGTCGCGCCGCTGAACAGCACCAGCACCGGCGCCTGGTACTGCCGCCCCATCGCCTGGAACTGGGCGGTCCAGACCTGCTCGGTCTCGCCCAGCACCTGGGCGATGAAGCGGCGGCCGGCATCGTCCTGAGGGGCGGCGTTGCGCGCGCCCGGGTCCCGGCTCGCCTCGCGCTGGGTCGGCGCCGGCGACTGGTTGTCGCTGAACAGCACCGAGGGGTCGATGCCCAGGAACAGGCAGACCAGCAGGATGGCGACGCCGCCCAGCCCGCCGATGGCGATGCCGCCGCCGCCGCGGCCCCGCCGATCCTCGACATTGCCGCTTTCCGGTCCACCAAGGCGCATGGCGCATCCCTCCTGCCGCAGCGGCAACGCGGCCTTGGGCCGGCGGGTTGCCTCAGCGCCGCCGGGCGTCGCCGATGCGCAGCAGCTGGAGGGCGGAGATGAAGAAAAGGACACCCGCGAAGAGCGCATTGGCCCAGAAATCGTCGCGCCAGGCGTAGAGCCAGGCGGCCATGATGCCGCCCAGCGTGGCGCCGGTCTGGTAGATCGCGTTGAGCAGGGCGTTCAGGCTGCCGCGCTCGGCGGCGGGGACCAGCAGCATGGCGCCGCCCAGGATCAGCGCCAGCATCAGGTCGCGGCCGAAGGCGAAGCCGCCATAGGCGAGCGCCTGGTACCAGGGCAGATCGACGCCGAAGGGCACCACGGCGACGGTCAGCGCGGTGGCCAGCCCGGCCAACCCGCAGAAGCGCAGCGGGCCGTGGCGCACCCGGGTGGCCAGCAGGGCGCCGAGCAGCCCGCCGACCTCGCCCAGCAGCAGCAGGGTGCCGATGGTGCCGGCCCCCTGCCCGGCCAGGCCCCGCTGCACCGCCCAGGCCGGGTAGAGGCCGAGGAAGCCGAAGACCGCGGCCGACCAGGCGAAGTAGCTGGTGAAGAGCAGCCGGGTCTGCCGGCTCATCGAGAGCGACAGCAGGCGGCGGCGGTAGGTCTCGGGGGTGACGCGGCCGCTGGCCAGGGCATGGACAGGGGTAGGCGGCAGGCGGGCGGCGCCGAGGGCGATCAGCACCGCCAGTCCCGAGGCCAGCAGCAGCGGCACCTGCCAGGCGACCAGGCCGCCCAGGATGACGCCGAGCGAGATGGCGGCGAGGAAGGCGATCGGCGCCGCGGTGGTGACCTGTCCGGCGGCGCGGGCGCGGCGGTCCTCGGGCAGGTAGTCGGCGATGGCGGCGAAGAGGCAGGCGCCGATCATGGGCATGAAGAGGCCGGTGGCGGCCCGGCAGAGGGTGAGCCAGACGACGCCGCTGCCCAGCGTCGTGGCCGCCAGGGTGACGGCGACGGCGGCGCTGCCGGCCAGGATGAAGCGGCGGCGGCCGAAGCGGTCAATCCAGGGCCCAAGCGCCAGGTTGGACAGCAGCGCGGCCACGGGAAAGGCGGCGAGGACGAGGCCGGCCTGATGGGTGGTGAGGTGACCTGCTTCCTGGATGAAGGGCAGCAGGGGCATCATCATGGCGATGTTGAAGTTGACCAGAAAGAATCCTGCCCAAAGCAGCGCCGTGGCCATGTTTTTCTTTCTGATAGAAATAGAGGGGGGATTCGGGGGGATACTTCCCCCCGATCTTACTGCTTGTCGCTGGCGAGCACGCCCGCCGTCGCCCAGTCTTCCTTGGCGACGTCGACGAAGATGATGCTGACCGCTTCCGGGGTGGTCTTGCCATGGGTGACGAAGGCTTCGGTCAGGGCCTTGGCGAGGGCGCGCTTCTGTTCGACGGTGCGGCCGGGGAACATTTCGACGCGGATCATGGGCATGGGCGGGCTGCTCCTTTCGAGGGTGCCGCATCAGAGCCCGGCCTCGCGCGGCTGTCGAGGTCGCTTGCTCCGGGGCGGCAGTTTGCCGATCATCGCCGCCATGGCACGCGACCCCGAGCTTGAATGGACCGGCCTGTTCGCCGGCATCGACCGTGCCGGCGGGCAGCTGAAGCCGCAGATCCGCCGGGCGCTGATGCAGGCGATGGCGGCGCGGCGGCTGGCGCCGGGGACGCGGCTGCCCTCGGGGCGGCGGCTGGCCGGGCTGCTGGGGGTGGCGCGGATCACCGTGGTCGAGGTCTATCAGCAGCTGGTCGACGAGGGGCTGCTCCTGGCGCGGGAGCGCAGTGGCATCTATGTCGCGCCGCAGGAGGCCGCGCCGGCCGGGCTGCCGCCGGCGCCGGCGCCGCAGGAGGGCTGGGAGCAGCGCTTCGCCGTGCGGCCGGGGCGGACGGCACATTCCTCCAAGCCGGTGGACTGGCAGCGCTACCGCTATCCTTTCCTGTCCAGCGAGCTGGATCCGGCGCTGTTCCCGGCGGCCGAATGGCGGGAGGCGGTGAAACTCGCCTCCAGCGCCGGGGCCATCCAGAGCTGGGCGGTGGACCGCATCGACGAGGACGATCCGGCGCTGATCGAGCAGCTGTGCCAGCAGGTGCTGCCGCGCCGCGGCATCTGGGCGGAGCCGGCCGAGGTGATGTTCACGCTCGGCGCGCAGCAGGCGCTGTACCTGATCCTGCGGCTGTTCGCCGGGCGGCAGACGGTGGTGGGGATGGAGGAGCCGGGCTATCCGGATCTCCGCCGCATGGCCCGGCTGCAGACCGAGCGGCTGCAGCGGCTGGCCGTGGATGCCGAGGGCGCGGTGCCGGATGCCGCCTTCGCCGGCTGCGAGCTGGTGCTGCTGACGCCAGGCCACCAGAGCCCGACCTCGGCGATGATGTCGGCCGAGCGGCGGCAGGCGGTGCTGCGGCTGGCGCGCGCCCGCGACATCATCCTGGTCGAGGATGAATACGACACCGACCTCTTCCCCGAGGGCACGCGTCCGCCGCCCTTGCGGGCGCTGGACCCGACGCGGCGGGTGATCCATGTCGGCAGCTTCTCGAAGACGCTGTCGCCGGGGCTGCGGCTCGGTTTCGTCGTCGCCCCGCCGCCGGTGATCGCCGAGCTCCGCGCGCTGCGCCGGCTGATCATGCGGCACCCGCCCGGCAACAACCAGCGCAGCCTGGCCTGCTTCATCGGGCTCGGCCACTACCGCAGCCATTTGCGGCGGGTGGGCCTGGTGCTGGCGGAGCGCGCCCGGCTGATGGACCGGCTGCTGCCGGCCTATCTGCCCGGCTGCCGGACGCAGCGGGGGCTCGGCGCCAGCAGCGTTTGGGTCACGGCGCCGTCCGGCGTGTCGGCGCGGCAGCTGGCCGAGATCGCGCGCGGCCAGGGCGTGCTGATCGAGCCCGGCGAATTCTTCTACGATGAGCCGGGCCAGGGGCTGGGAAGTTTCCGTCTGGGCTTCGCCTCGATCGGCACCGAGCGGATCGAGCCCGGGCTGGCAGGCCTCGGGCGCGCGCTGGAGACGCTGCGGCCGGAGACCCGCGCGGCCGCCAGAAAACGTCCCGAGGTCGTGGCCGGCTGGCAGGGTTGAATTCGCGCAACTGGCCCTGTCACGGCGCCCTGCCGGCGGGCTAGCGATTCATCACGCAAGCCGCCCTGGGAGCCCGCGCCATGACCAGCAATCCGAATTCGCTCGCCGCCCGCGACGTCGCCTCGCTGATCCATCCCTACACCAATCTGGAGAAGCACAAGGAGGCCGGGCCGACCATCATCGCCCAGGGCGACGGCGTCTATGTGCATGACGATTCCGGCAAGCGCTACCTCGAGGGCATGGCCGGGCTGTGGTCGACCTCGCTCGGCTTCTCGGAGAAGCGGCTGGTCGAGGCGGCGGTGCGGCAGATGGAGAAGCTGCCGACCTACCACATCTTCAACGGCCGCTCGACCGAGCCCAGCATCGAGCTGGCGGAAGCCCTGCTGAAGATCGCGCCGAAGAGCCTGTCCAAGGTGCTCTTCGCCAATTCCGGCTCGGAGGCCAACGATCAGGCGGCCAAGCTGGTCTGGTTCTACAACAACGCCCTCGGCCGGCCGGAGAAGAAGCGGATCATCGGCCGGCACCGCGGCTACCATGGCATCACCGTCTTCTCCGGCAGCCTGACCGGCCTGGCGCACAACCATGTCGACTGGGACCTGCCGATGGGGCCGGTGCTGCGCACCGATTGCCCCAGCCACTATCTCTACGGCGAGCCGGGCGAGACCGAGGCGCAGTTCACCGACCGCCTGGTGAAGAACCTGGAGGACCTCATCCTGCGCGAGGGCCCCGAGACCATCGGCGCCTTCATCGCCGAGCCGGTGAACGGCGCCGGCGGCGTCATCGTGCCGCCGAAGGACTATTTCCCGCGCATCCAGGCGGTGCTGCGGAAATACGAGATCCTGATGATCGCCGACGAGGTGATCTGCGGCTTCGGCCGCACCGGCCAGATGTTCGGCTGCGACACCTTCGGCATCGAGCCGGACATCATGACAGTGGCCAAGGCGCTGTCCTCGGCCTACCTGCCGATCTCGGCGACGCTGATCAGCGCGCCGATCGCGGAGGCCATCACCGCGCATGCCGGCAAGCTCGGCAATTTCGCGCATGGCTTCACCTATGCCGGGCACCCGGTCTCCTCGGCGGTGGCGCTGGAGACGCTGAAGATCTACGAGGAGCGCGACATCATCGGCCATGTCGCCGAGGTGAGCGCGCATTTCCAGGCGAAGCTGCGCAGCTTCCTCGACCATCCGCTGGTCGGCGAGGCGCGCGGCGTCGGCCTGATCGGCGCGCTGCAACTGGTGACCGACAAGGCCAGCCGCACGGTGCTGCCGGCGGCCGCCGGCATCGGCGCGCTGATCCAGAACGCCGCGATGGAAAAGGGGCTGATCGTCCGCGCCAGCCCGGATGCCGTGTATTTCTGCCCGCCGCTGATCATCACCCGGGCGCAGGTGGACGAGCTTTTCGCGGTGGTGGCCGAGGTTCTCGACATCGGCCTGGCGGAAGCGCAGCGCCAGGGCCTGGTCGGCGCCGGGCGCCAGGCGGCGGAGTAACGTCTTTCGATCGGTCCGGGCAGGCGGTCGAGCAGTCGGCCGGCCTGCCCCGGACCGGGCGGCGTGGCGGCGAAGAGCATGCCGGGAGGCTGGCGCCCACCCGCCTCGTCGCCGGCGCGGCCGTCATCCTCCGGCCGGTCGCCTGGATGCGGCCGCTTCGCTGACCTACCCCCTTGGCGGGCCGGTAGAACCGGGCGCAGGATGCGCGCCCGACGCCGGAGGGGGAAAAGCCATGCGCATCGCGGTTCTCGACGACTACCAGCGGGTGGGCGCGACGCTCGCCGACTGGGAGTCCCTCGGCGACCAGGCCCGGATCGACTTCTTCGACCAGCCGCTGGGCGAGCAGGCCGCAGAAGTCCTCGCCGATTACGAGGTGGTCTGCCTGATGCGCGAGCGCCAGCCGATGCCGGCCGCGCTGCTGGCGCAGCTGAAGAACCTCCGGCTGCTGGTGACGACGGGGGCGCACAATCGCGCGCTGGACCTGGCCGCCGCCCGCGCCCAGGGCATCACCGTCTGCCACACCCGCGGCGGCGAATCCCTCCATGCCACCACCGAGCTCGCCTGGGCGCTGATGCTGGCGGCGATGCGGCAGATCCCGCAGGAGGATGCCCGCATCCGGCAGGGGCTGTGGCAGGCCAGCATCGGCCGCGTGCTGCATGGAAGGGTGCTGGGGCTGGCGGGCCTCGGGCGGCTCGGCGCGCAGATGGTGCCCGTCGCCCGCGCCTTCGGCATGGAGGTGGTGGCCTGGAGCCAGAACCTCTCGGCCGAGCGCTGCGCGGAAGTCGGCGTGCGGCAGGTGAGCAAGGAAGCGCTGTTCGCGGGGTCCGATGTCGTCAGCCTGCACCTGGTGCTGTCCGAGCGTTCGCGCGGCGTCGTCGGCCGCGCCGAGCTGGCGGCCATGAAGAAAGGCGCCGTGCTGGTCAACACCTCGCGCGGGCCGCTGGTCGACGAGGCCGCCCTGCTCGACGCCCTGCGGCAGGGCCGCATCACCGTCGGCCTCGACGTCTACGACATCGAGCCGCTGCCTGAGAACCATCCGCTGCGCGCCGAGAAGAACGCGGTGCTGAGCCCGCATCTCGGCTATGTCACCGAGGGCAGCTACGCCCAGTTCTTCCCCGACATGGTCGAGGCCATCGCCGCCTGGCGCGCCGGCGCCCCGGTCCGCGAGCTGCGCTGATCCCCCAGGAAGGAAGCCCCATGAAGTATCGCAACCTCGGCCGCAGCGGGCTGAAGGTCTCGCCGCTCTGCCTCGGCACCATGATGTTCGGCGAGGCCACCGACGAGGCCACCTCCGCCCGCATCATCGACCATGCCCGCGACCACGGCATCAACTTCATCGACACCGCCAATGCCTATAATGGCGGCCGGTCGGAGGAGGTGGTCGGCCGCGCCATCCGCGCCGATCGCCGCCACTGGATCCTGGCCACCAAGCTGGCCAATCCGGTGGGCCCCGGCCCGAACGACCGCGGGCTGTCGCGCCGGCACGTGCTGCAGGCGGCCGAGGACAGCCTGAAGCGCCTCGACACCGAGACCATCGACATCCTCTACCTGCACAAGGAGGACCATGCGACGCCGCTGGCCGAGACGGTGCGGGCGCTGGCCGAGCTGCTGCGCGCCGGCAAGATCCGCCATTTCGGCGTCTCCAACTATCGCGGCTGGCGGGTGGCGGAAATCTGCCGCCTCTGCGACGAGGCCGGCATCGACCGCCCGGTGGTCAGCCAGCCCTATTACAACGCGCTGAACCGCATGCCCGAGGTCGAGCACCTGCCGGCCTGCGCGCATTACGGCCTGGGCGTGGTGCCCTACAGCCCGCTGGCCCGCGGCGTGCTGACCGGCAAATACGCCAGCCAGGCGGCGCCCGAGCCCGGCAGCCGCGCGGCCCGCGCCGACCGCCGCATGATGGAGACCGAGTGGCGGCCAGAAAGCATCGCCATCGCCCAGACGCTGCGCGCCCATGCCGAGAGCCGCGGCATCACCGCAGGCCAGTTCGCCGTCGCCTGGGTGCTGAACAACAGCCTGGTCACCGCCCCCATCGCCGGCCCGCGCACCGAGGCGCAGTGGCAGGACTATCTCGGCGCCCTCGACTACAGCTTCACCGCCGAGGACGAGGCGCTGGTCGACCGCCTGGTGCCGCCGGGCCACCCCTCGACGCCCGGCTACAACGACCCGGCCTATCCGCTGGAGGGCCGTACAGCGTGGACGGACAGATCAAATCCTTGATCGAAGAAATAAATGATGATACGGCATCTCTTACATGAAATAATCATTGCGAGTAATGAATGAACATCACATATAGCAATATTAATGGTCGATTCTGGCAATTCTCAAAAGTAAATGGGCCGATCGTTACAGAAGTACTTAGATTTCTTCCTGATGGAACTTTAAAAGGCTACAACCATAAGAATGAACGATACTGGAGAATCGAAAACGGAAATTTAAGATTGCTTAACTGGCAGCATGAAGTCACAATAATATTTGATCAATTCGAAATAATTGATGGCAAGATCCAATTAAATGGAATACATTTGCCTAATCCTGCAATTACTCTTCGCTTGACAGAAAGAGGGACGGAACGAGGTATCAGACATGAAACACGCATTGCACTGCGAGGGGAAATTGCTAAATTCGGCTGGAACGTAGGAGAGCATACTTACGGAATTCCATCCTTTATAGAGAAGCACATGGCCCGTTTCAGTATAGGGAAGTACTGCTCTATCGCGTCCGGCGTCAAGGTAGCGCTCGGCAACCATCGGATTGATACCGTTACGAGCTATCCGTTCAAAGCATTACAGAAGCACTGGATCAGCTTACCGCCCGACTTGCAGGATCATGATACCAAAGGTGATGTAATCATAGGTAGTGATGTTTGGATTGGGGTAGATGCATTCATCGGCTCCGGCGTTACCATTGGCCATGGTGCGGTCATCGGTGCGAAGACAGTCGTGGTAAAGGATGTTCCAGATTACGCCGTGGTCGTGGGCAATCCAGGAAAAGTCATCAAGTTTCGCTTCGATGAGGCAACCCTACAGAAGCTCCTTGCTCTCAAGTGGTGGAATTTCCCCGATGACGATGTCGAACGCCTTATTCCTTACCTTATGACTGATAACATTTCGGCGTTTCTCTGCATGGGGGAAGAAATCATCCGCAACCGGACCAGCAGCTGAAGTCTCCTGCTCTCAACCCGTCTTCCGCGACGGCGCGGGCCGGCCGCCCGCGCGGCGGCCGGCCTTGCCCTGTGCGGCGGAGGGCAGCGCCGGCCCGGCCCCCGGCAGCAGCGGCAGCTGCAGGGCCGCGGCGCTGTTGCGGCGGCCGCGCGGCGCCTCGACCTTGGCCGCGGCACGCTCGGCCATCGGCACCGGCCAGAAGCATTCGACCACGCCCTGCTCGCCGCGCAGCGCCAGGAAGACGACGCGGCTGACATGCCCGTCCTCGTCGGTCTCGATGGCGAGGCGGAACATCACCCCCTCCTCCTCGAATTCCCGGCCGAAGACCATGGAGATCTGGTTCGCCTCCAGCTGCTGCCGCAGCAGCGTGCGCTTGCTCGGATCCTCGGCGTCGCCGCGGTAGAAGCGCACTGGCACGTCGTCGATCATGAAGACGAAGTGATGCGTGTGGTCCAGCACCTTCAGCCAGTGGTAGCGGCCGTTCTCGGCCGCGGCGCGCACCTGGTGCTTGGTGAAGGAATAGGCGCGGCAGCCGATCGACCAGGCATCGTCGCCGGCCCAGTAGTCGGCCTGCGACACCGCATCCTCCCGCCCGCGCACCAGCAGGCCGGCGGCGGCGATCAGCCGCTCCTCGGTCAGGGACGGGTGGAAGTCCCAGGGCAGCCGGCGGCGGCGGCCCGATCTGCTGATGTCGCTCATGCGGCGATGCTACCGCGGAACGGCGCCGGATGCTTGCAATTGTTCATGGGCCGTTCTCTGTGTCCCGCCAGCCTCCGCAACGGCGCTGTCGCGGGCGGATGATTCTGCCTTCGTTCCGGGGGCAGGGCAAGCTTTACGCCCGCTGAAACTTTACCCTTTGGGAAAACCGATTAGAAGCGAGGGATGAGCACGCTTCCGCCCATCGACACGGATGTCCTCGTCCTCGGCTCCGGCTCCGCCGGGCTGACCGCGGCGCTGGCCGCCGCCGTCGGCGGGCTGTCCGTCACCGTGCTGGAAAAGGCCGAGGTGCTGGGCGGCACCAGCGCCATGTCCGGCGCCGGCACCTGGATCCCGGCCAGCCACCATGCCCGCGCCGCCGGCATCGAGGACAGCCCCGGGGAAGCCCTGGCCTATATCCGCGCCGCCGCGCCGGAGGGCTGGGCGAAGACGGAAGACGCCCTCTGGCAGCGCTTCGTCGCGACGGCGCCGGAGATGCTGGAATTCGTCGAGGCGCACAGCCCGTTGCGCTTCGCCCTGACCCCCGAGCCCGATCCGCTGCGCGACCTGCCCGGCGCCAAGCCTCGAGGCCGGATGATGTCGCCACTGCCGCTCAGCCGCTGGCAGCTCGGCTGGCTGGGCTTCTCGGTGCGCCGCTCCACCATTCCCGAGGTCTTCACCTATCACGAAGCCGTCGAGACCGATCTCTATCACCACCCGATCCGCACCGCCCTCCAGCTCTGGCCGCGGCTGCTCTGGCGGGTGCTGACCAGCACCGGCGGCAAGGGCACGGCGCTGATCATCGGCCTGCTGCGCGGCTGCCTGGACAGCGGCTGCCGCATCGAGCGCGGCGCCCGCGCCCTGTCGCTGACCACCGACGGCACCGGCGCGGTGACCGGCGCCATCGTCGAGCAGCGCGGCGTCCGGAGGGAATACCGCGCCCGCCGCGGCGTGCTGATCGCGACCGGCGGCTTCGAATGGGACACTTCCCTGTTGCAGCGGCATTTTCCGGGGCCGGTGGATTATCTCGGCAGTCCGGACAGCAACACCGGCGACGGCCAGAAGATGGCGGCGGCCGTCGGCGCCGCGCTCGCGCATATGGACCAGGCCACCCTCACCCCCTCGATCCCCAAGCGGTACCAGGGAAAAATCCTGGCCATGCCGGTGCCCTTCCACACCGAGCCCAATGCCATCCTGGTCAACCGCAAGGGAAAGCGCTTCGTCAACGAGCTGCGCTTCAACATCGGCGAGCTGATCGACAGCCGCGATGCCGACGGCCAGCCGCAGCACCTGCCCGCCTGGGTGATCAGCGACGCGGCCATGCTGCGGCGCCTGCCGCTGGTGCGCTGGGCGGCGCGGCACGACCCGGCCTGGCTGCGCCGCGCCGACAGCATCGAGGCGCTGGCCGCGAAGATCGGCATCGACCCGGCGACGCTGCGCGCGACGGTCGAGCGCTTCAACGCCGCGGCCGCCGCGGGCGAAGACGAAGAATTCGGCCGCCCGGCGAGGCGCGACGCCGCCGCCATCGACAAGCGCCGCCGCGCCGGGCTGGATCCCATCGCGACCGCGCCGTTCCTGGCGATGCCCTTCAACCGCTCGATCCTGGCGACCAAGGGCGGTCCGCGCACCAACGACCAGGCCGAGGTGCTGCGCGCCGACGGCAGCGTCATCCCCGGCCTGTTCTGCGCCGGCGTCGCCATGGCCAATCCGCTCGGCACGCGGTCGGTCGGCGCCGGCACCACCATCGGGCCGAACATGACCTGGGGCTATGTGGCCGCCAAGCGGATGCTGGCCAGGAACAGGTAGGCAGGCGTGGGGGAGGAATGAATTCATCCCCCACACCCCCATCAACTTTGTTTATCGGGCAGCGAACAGGCGCATCATCGGCCCGACCGACGCGCCCCGGTCCAAGCCCCAGACGGCCTCCGCCTGCGCCGCAGAGCCGCCATTGGCGAAGAACTTCGCCTCCAGCTCGGCATCCGACATCGGCCGGCCCTCGCTGCCGCGCGGCGCCCGCACCTCGGCCACCCGCCGGGACCCGTCCGCCAGCACCACGCTCACCCGCGCCGCCCCGCGCGGCAGCGAGGCATCCAGCCCCGCCCGCACCTTGCCGCGCAGCGCCGCGACCTCGGCGTCCTGCACCGCGGCCAGGGAAAAATCCTCGACCCCGGCCCGGCCGCGCGACAGCGCCACGGCCACGCAGTGATGGATGCTGACCCGCGCGTCGCGCTCGTTGCGCAGCACCCGGTCGCCGCGGTCCAGCAGCAGCTGGTCGCCCTCCACCAGGATGTCCGCCACCTCCCCCAGCCCCTCGCGCAGCTCCAGGCAGGCGTCGATCACCGCATGGAAGACGATCCCCGCCGGATAGGGCTTGTAGGTGTTGCGCGCGATCTCCCACCGCGCGCCAAGGCCGCCGGTGATGCGCTCCACGTCAGGAGCGTCGCCCATGGCGCGCGCCCAGCCCAGCCTGCCCTCGATCGCCGCCGGCGCCGCGCCATAGCCCGCCTCGGCGAAGAGCGCGGCCAGCAGCCCGTTGCGCGCCGCATTGCCCATGCCGACATTCTTGGCGGCCGAGGGCAGGTTCTCCACCAGCCCGGCCGACTGGCTGGCGGCGATGCCCAGCGCCGTCCAGCTCTGCGCCGGGTCCAGCCCCAGCAGCCGCGCGCAGCCCGCCGCCGCCCCGAACACCCCGCAGGTCGAGGTGATATGCCATCCCCGCGCATAATGCCCGGGCGACACCGAGACGCCGATGCGGCACTCGACCTCGGCGCCGATCAGGAAGGCCTCCAGCACCGCCGCCCCGGAGAAGCCGCGCAGCTCGGCCAGCGCCAGCAGCGGCGGTGCCACGGCGGCGGTCGGGTGGATGACCGTCTCCAGATGCGTGTCGTCGAAGTCGAGCAGATTGGCGGCGATGCAGTTGACGAAGGCGGCGCCCATGGCGTCGAGCTTCTCCGGCCGCCCGATCAGCGTGGCGCGCTCGGGCCCCGAGAAGGGCGCCATCACCTTCAGCGCCGTCGCCACCGCCGGGTCCTGCGCCACGCCCAGCGCGCCACCGAAGAAGTTCAGCAGCGAGCGCCGCCCCTCATGCCACAGCGCGGGCGAGAAGCCGTCGGCGGGAAAATCGGCGATGAAGCGGCCGAGCGCGGCGCCGGCGTAATCCTGCTGCGTCATGCTCACGGCATCCGGCTGATCAGGCCGTCGCGCGAGGCCTGCGCCCAGCGCGCATCCTCCTCGCGCAGGAAGCCGGCCAGCGGCTCCGGCCCCAGCACGCCGAGATCGGCGCCGATGGAGAGCAGCCGCTCGCGCACCCGCGGCAGCTCCAGCGTCTTCAGCACCGCCTGGTGCATCCGCGCGGCGATGGCGGGCGGCAGCTTCGACGGCCCGACCATGACGTACCAGCCGGCGAAGTCGTAGCCGGCGATACCGGCCTCGGCCAGGGTCGGCACCTCGGGCAGCAGCGGGCTGCGCGCTGTTGTGGTGACGCCGAGCGCGCGGATCTGCCCGGCCGAGAGATGCTGCGCCGCGGCCACCGTGCTGTTCCACCCCGTCGGCAGATGCCCGGCGACCAGGTCGTTCAGGATCGGGGCGGCGCCGCGATAGGGCACCTCGACCATCTCGATCTGCGCCAGGCGCGTGAACAGGTTGCCGGCATAGGAGATCGCCGCATCCGAGGTGCCGAAGCCGATGCTGCGCGGGCTCGCCTTGGCCGCGGCGATCAGCCCCGCGACGTCGCGGAACGGCGCGCTGGCGGAGGCTGTCAGCAGCAGCGGGAACTTCGACAGCAGTGCCACGGGGGAGAAATCGCGCAGCGGCTGATAGGGCAGGCTCGGCATGGTGTAGCTGTTCATGACATGGCTGCCGGTGTCGACCAGGAACAGTTGCCCGTCCGGCTCGGCCCGCGCCACCACCTCCGAGCCGATCGAGCCATTGGCGCCGGCGCGGTTCTCCACCAGCACGGTCGCGCCCAGCGTCTCGGTCAGGCCCTCGGCCAGCGCCCGCGCGAAGATGTCGGTGCCGCCGCCGGGGGCATAGGGCACCAGCAGCCGCACGGGTCGGGACTGGGCGCGCAGCAGGCCGGGGCAGGCCAGCAGGGCAGCGGCGGCGCCGAGCAGCGGCCGGCGGGGGATGCGGGGCATGGTGGAAGGATCCTCTCCGGTGATCGGGTGCTTGCCGCGCCCTGATGTTATCGATATCAAGGTGGCCTATCCGGGAGGGACGGTCAATTGGGTGAAGCCGAGGGTTCGATGCGCCGTTCGATGCAGGGCCGCCGGGCGCTGATCACCGGCTCGACCGGCGGGCTGGGGCTGGCGGTGGCCGAGGTGCTGGCGGCGCAGGGCTGCGCGCTGCATCTGCACGGGCTGGCGACAGCGGACGAGGCCGGGCCGGTGCGCGCCGGCCTTGCCGCGCGGCATGGGGTGGATGTCGCCTACCACCGCGCCGACCTGGCCGATCCGGCGGCCATCGCGGCGCTGATGGCCGGCGTCGGCCCCATCGACATCCTGGTCAACAACGCCGCCACCCGCCATTTCGGGCCCATTGAAAAAATGCCTGCGGAGGACTGGGACGCCGACATCGCGGTGAACCTCTCGGCCGCCTTCCACTGCATCCGCCTGGCGCTGCCGGCGATGCAGGCGGCGGGCTTCGGGCGCATCCTCAACATGTCCTCGATCTACGGGCTGGTCGGCGCCGTCGACCGCGTCGGCTATGTCGTCACCAAGACGGCGCTGATCGGGCTGACACGGGCCGTCGCGCTGGAGACGGCGAAGCAGGGCATCACCTGCAACGCGCTCTGCCCCGGCACCAGCCTGACGCCCGGCATCGAGACCCGCATCGAGGCCGCCATGCAGCGCGGCGAATTGCGCGAGGCGGCGACGGCCGCGGTGCTGCACGGCAAGCAGCCGACCGGGCGCTTCATCGGCCTGGAGGCGGTGGCCGGGCTGGCCGCCTGGCTCTGCAGCGAGGCGGCAGCCGACCTGACCGGCGCCGCGCTGCCGGTGGATGGCGGCTGGTCCGCCGCCTGAGCTGAGACCCGCGGACCGATGCCCAGGCAAGAGGCGCGGCCGCGACAGGGGAGGAAGACAGATGCAACGACGTGCCCTGCTGGCGGCGGCGCTGGCCGCCCCTGCCCTCGCCCGCGCGCAGGAGAACTGGCCCAGCCGGCCGCTGCGCCTGGTGGTCACCTGGCCGCCCGGCGGCACCGCCGATATCCTGGCGCGCCAGCTGCAGGCGCCGCTCGCGGCCGCCCTCGGCCAGCCGGTGGTGATCGACAACCGTGGCGGCGCCTCGGGCGCCATCGGCACGGTGGAGCTGGCCCGCGCCGCCCCCGACGGCCACACCATCGGCATGGTGACCAGCACGCTGATCTCGATGCCGGCGATGCAGCGCCAGGCGGCCTATGACCCGATCCGCGACGTCACGCCGATCGCCCTCCACGCCCGCGTCGCCAATATCCTGGTGGTGCATCCGCGCCTGCCGGTGACCAGCGTCGCCGAGCTGATCGCGCTGGCGAAGCAGAAGCCCGGCGAGCTGGCCTTCGGCTCGCCGGGGATCGGCTCGGCGGTGCATATCTCGGGCGAGATGTTCAAGCTGGCGACCGGCACCAGCATGACCCATGCGCCCTATCGCGGCGGCGGGCCGGCGCTGGCGGATCTCGCCGGCGGGTCGCTGCAGCTGATGTTCGGCAATGCCAGCTCCACCCTGCCCTTCGTGCGCGACGGGCGGCTGCGGGCCATCGCGGTGACCTCGGCCGAGCGGGCGCCCTACCTGCCCGAGATCCCGACCATCGCCGAGTCGGGCCTGCCCGGCTTCGCCATCGACGAATGGTATGCGGTGATCGGCCCGGCGGGGATGCCGCCGGCGGTGGTGGCGAAGCTGAATGCCACGGTCAACGCCATCATCGGCGCGGCGCCCGAGCGCGCCCGGCTGCTGGAGATGGGCGCCGAGGTCGCCACCGCCGATCCGCCGGCGCTGGCGCAGTTCATGCTGGCGGAGCGCGACAAGATCGGCGCGGTGGTGCGCGACGCCAGGATCACCCTGGAGTGACGGCGCGCGATCCTGCCGCGCCGGGCGACATGCCGGCGCAGGCTGCCCCCTGACGGGGACGACCTGCGCCGGGCCTGGCCTCAGAGCCTGGAGGCGCGCAGCGCGCTGGTGCCGCGGCGGGCGCCCAGCAGGGCGACGATCGCGCTCAGCAGCAGGGTGACGAAGGCGGAGAAGGCCGCCCAGGCGGCGCCCTTGGCCGTGGCGTCGGCCGCGGCGCGCGCCCGCTGCTCGGCTTCCTGCGTGGCCTGCTGCACCTGCTGCTCGGCCTGCTGGATGCGCTGCTGCGCCTCCTGCGGGCTGATGCCGTATTCGGCGGCCACCAGCGCGGTCAGGCGCTCGCGGTCCGGCGCCGTCAGGCTGCCATCCGAGACCCGCTTGGCGGCCAGCCGCGCCATCTCCGCCTTGCGCTGGTCTGGCGTCATCGAGGCCGGGTCGCCGCCGCCGCTCAGCGCGTTCTGCACGCGGTCGACCAGCGCCTGGGCGCCGGATTGCAGCGTCTGGTTGCTGGTGCGGTTCGCCGCCTGCTCGCCGGCGGTGGAGACCACCGAGCCGGCGCCCTGCGCCACGCCGCCAAGCAGCGAGGAGGCGCTGCTCACCGCCGTATGGGCGATGCCGCTCGCCAGATTGCCCAGCAGCAGGGCGGAGACCAGGATGCTGGTCGCCCAGACGGTCAGGCCATGCAGCGCGCCGTCGGTCCGGTCCGGGCTGCCGGACAGCCGCGCCGCGGCATAGCCGCCGAGCCCCAGGCCGATCAGGTTGGAAACGAGCAGCCAGGCCGCGGCGCCGATGCCGAAGCTGGTCGCGCCCGGCGTGTCGCGCGCGGTCGCGTCCACCAGCGTCGCGCCGACCGCGGCGCCCAGCAGGTTCAGCGTCAGCCCCGTGGTGATGGCGATGGCGGCGCCGGCCAGGACGGCGCCCCAGGAGATGCGGCGATGGAACGGCACGGCGCCGCCCGCCACGACCAGCGGGTCCTGGGCGGGATAGGGAGAATGGACAACAGCCACTGCGGGTCTCCTCTGGCGGATGGCCAGGTCAGAACAGTCCATGCCGACATGCCGCGGCCGGGCAGGCGCCCGGCCGCGGCGATCAGCGCTTCATCGAGGCGATCAGCGCCCGGCCACGTCGCGCAGCTTGTCCTTCACGCCGCCGGCGGCGTTCTGCGCCTTGCCCTCGGCCTTCTGCGCGGCGCCCTCGGCCTCGGTCTTGGCGTCGCCGGTCATCTTGCCGACCGCCTGCTTGACGCTGCCGACGGCCTGCTTCGCCGCGCCGGCGATCCGATCCTTGTCCATGCTGCACCTCTTCGGAATGGCGGGGTCACCATGATCCCCGGTGGTGCATGTCAACCAGCCGCCGGCACCGGGGTTTCGCCGCCGGCCGCCGGGTCGCGGCCCCGGCTGGTTCGGCTGCACCAGGATGGCTGGTGCAGCCGGGTCTCAGCCCCGGGCGGCGGGCGTCGCCGCCGCCGCGGCGCCGACGATGCCGCGCTCCCGCGCCCAGACAATCAGCCGCGGCCGGCTGTTGGCGCCGGTGCGGCGGTAGAGGCCGTTGATGTGGTTGCGCACCGTGATGCGCGACAGGCCGAGCCGGGCCGCGATGGCGGCGTCGTCCAGCCCTTCCGAGACCAGGGCGAGGATCTCGCGGGCGCGCGGCGCCAGCCCGGTCACCACCGCCGCCGCCGGGGCCTCTGTTCGGCTGCCGCGGGCCAGCCGGTCCAGCACCGCCGCGGCGATGAGCTCGGGATCGGTCATCACCGCCGCCACCGCCGCGGCGATCTCCGCCCGGCTGTGGTCGCGCGCCGGCAGCACATGCGCCGCCAGCAGCACGCAGGGCTGGCCGCGGATCTCCACCGCCTCGGCGGAGACCAGGCTGGGCAGGGCGCGGCCATCCTTGTGGCGCAGCGCCAGCGGCAGGTCGTGCAGGCTGCCCTCCCGCCGCATTGCCGCCTGCAGCGCCTCGTCCGCGGCCGGATCGCTCCACAGCGGCACGTCGCGCGCGTCGCGGCCGACCACGTCGACCTGGGCATGGCCGGTCTCGCGGGTCAGCGCCTCGTTGGCCAGCATTACCCGCAGCCCCTCCTGCGCCGCCAGCAGCATCGGATAGGGCGCCAGGCGGAAGGCCAGGGCGAAGCGCTCCTCCGACTGCTTCAGGGCGAGCTCCGCCTGGCGGCGGCCGTCGAGGTCGGCGAAGGTGAAGAGCATGCAGCGGGTCTCGCCGATCTCGATCGGCTGGCCGGCGACGATGACGCATTTCTCGGCGCCGTTGGGCAGCTGCAGCCGCGCCTCCATCTGCGGGATGGTGCGGCCCTCGCCCAGCCGCTCGACCGCCAGCTCCCGCCGCGCGGCGCCTTCCAGCACATCGACCTCGAAGGCCGAGCGGCCGACGACATCCTCCTCGCGGTAGCCGGTCATCTCCAGGAAGCCGCGATTGACCCGGATATGGCGGAAATCCTGCAGGCGCAGGATCAGCGCCGGGGCGGGATTGGCGTTGAAGGCCCGCTCGAAGCGCTGCTCGGCGCTGTAGCGCTCGGTCTGGTCGTCGATGATCAGCACCAGCAGCTCGGGCTCGCCCGCCGCGTCGACCAGCACCAGGCTGCGCACCTGATGCGTCCAGCCCGGCGCCTCCGCGCCGGCCGCGGCGACCTCGACCACCACCTCGTCCAGGCTCTCGCCGGCCAGCGCCCGCTCGATCGGATACTCCCCCGCCCCCAGCGGGTGGCGGTTGCGGTAGCGCAGCTCGAAGCGCGCGCGGTAGCCGGCCGCGGTGCCGCCGAGCTCGGCCAGCGTCTCCACCCCGTGCACCGCCAGCGCCCGGTCATTCGCCCAGACGATGCGGTGGTCCGGCGAGACCAGGATGACCCCGTCGCTCACCCCCGCCACGATCTGCCGCAGATGGCTGTTGCCGGCGCAGGATTGCAGGGCTTTCTCGGGCGGCGCCATGGCAGGTCTCCGGCGGGCCGAGCACCGGGACTGGCGTCGGGCTGGGCTGAAAGCCGGCAGGCCGCCCTGTGGTTTCGGCCGAGGGTGGACGCGGCGACGGAACGCGGCCGCGGCGCCTGCCGCTGCCGGGCCGCCGGCCTGCGCCCCCCGGGCGCTCGTGCCAAGCCGGCGCCAAGGTGACAGGATGCCGGGAACGGCCCTACCCCTCTCTGCTGGAGCGACGCGCATGACGCTTTCTGGACAATCCGCCCTGGTCAGCGGCGCCAGCCGTGGCATCGGCCTGGCCATCGCCCGGCGGCTCGCCGCCGAGGGCGCCCGCGTGCTGCTGGTGGCCCGCTCGGCCGAGGCGCTGCAGGCCGAGGCCGCCGCCCTGCCGGGCTGCGCCGCCTTTGCGGCCGACCTGGCCGGCGCCGGCGCCGCGGAGGCCGCGGTGGCCGAGGCGGTGAAGCGGTTCGGCGGGCTGGACCTGCTGGTGCACAGCGCCGGCGCCACCCCGCGCGGCGACTTCTTGTCCCTGGACGACCATGCCTGGCAGCAGGGCTTCGCGTTGAAGCTGTTCGGCGGCGTCGGGCTGTGCCGCGCCGCCTGGCCGCATCTGCAGAAGGTCTCGGGAAAGATCGTGCTGATCGCCGGGGTCGGCGGGCGGGTGGCCAGCGCCGATTTCACCGTGGGCGGCGCGGTCAATGCGGCCATGGCCAATCTGACCAAGGCGCTCGCCGATCGCGGCGTGCGCGACGGCGTCCGGGTCAATGCCATCAACCCGGGCAGCATCCGCACCGACCGGCTGACGGCGCGGATCGCGACCGTCCAGCAGGAGCAGGGGCTGGATGCCGAGGCGGCGGCGGCGGCGCTGGCGGCCTCCACCGGCGTCGCCCGCTTCGGCACGCCAGAGGAGATCGCGGCGGCCACCGCCTTCCTGCTCGGGCCCGAGGCCAGCTACATCCAGGGCTCGGTCCTGGATGTCGATGGCGGCTGGGTGCGCGCCGTCTAGGCTCCGCCCTGGCTCAAACGGGATCGGCGTCCAGCCGCACCGCCTGCCCTTCCAGCCCCGGGGCGGAAGCCGGGTAGAGGTCCAGCACCGCCGGGTCATGCCCCGGGATGATATGGTCGGGCGAGCTGGCCAGGCGGTGCAGGGTGTCATAGCCCTCCAGCATCTGCGCCACGTCGGCGACGATGGGGAACGGCCGGCGCTGCCGGAAATTGGCGTAGAAGTGGGTGGCGTCGGAGGCGAGGACGACGAAGCCGCGCCGCGTCTTCACCCGCATCACCTGCAGCCCCAGCGAATGGCCGCCGACATGGTGCAGGCTGATGCCCGGGGCCAGGTCGGAACTGCCATCGTGGAACCGCGCCCGGCCCTCGAAGAGGCGGCCGACCATGGCCTGGACATCGGCCGGCTCGAAAGGCGCGCGCAGCACCTGGTGGCACATGCAGCGGCCGGTGCAGTACGCCATCTCCTTGTCCTGCAGGTGGTAGCGCGCGGCGGGGAACATGTCGCTGTTGCCGGCATGGTCGTAATGCATGTGCGACAGCACCACGTCCTTCACCTGGTCCGCCTGGACGCCGATGCGGGACAGGCCCTCGGCCGGGGTGCAGATCAGGGTGCGGCCCCGCTTTTTCGCCGTGGGTGCGTCGAAGCCCGTGTCGAGGACGAAGGTCCGGCTCCGCCCGACGATGGCCCAGACGAAATAGTCCAGCGGCATGTTGGCATTGTCATGCGGATCGGCACCGATGAAATTCTCATAGGCCGGACGGTCGTGATGCGCGTATTTGACGGCATGAATCGCATAGACGTCGTCATCGGTTTCGGTCATGGGGCCTGGGTTCCTTCCCTGCGCCGCCGGTTGCCTCCGGGGCGCTTCTCGAGTGAGGCGGAGTGTCGACCGTGACGGAGGCCGAGGGCAAGCGGGGGGCGGCGGCGCGGATGCGCGACGTGGCGCAGCAGGCGGGGGTCTCGACCATGACCGTCTCGCGCGCGCTGAGCGATCCGGAGAAGGTCTCTCCGGAGATCCGGCGGCGGGTGGAGGCGGCGGTGGCGGCCATCGGCTATGTGCCGAACCGGCTGGCGGGAAGTCTCTCCTCGCAGAACAGCCGGGTGATCGGGCTGATCGTGCCGAGCCTGGAGAATTCGCTCTTCGCGCCGACCATCCAGGGCGTCTCCGAGGTGCTGCGGCGCCAGGGCTACCAGCTGATGGTCGCCGATTGCGGCTATCGCGAGGAGGACGAGGCGGCGCTGATCACCGCCTTCCTGGCGCAGCGGGTGGCGGGGCTGATGCTGCACAACACCCGCCATGCGGATGGCGCGCGGCAGATGCTGGCCCGCGCCGGCCTGCCCGTGGTCGAGACCGGCGAGATGGCGCCCGACCCGATCGACATGGTGGTCAGCTATTCCAACGAGGATGCGGCGCGGGCGATGGTGCTGCATCTGCATCGGCTGGGCTATCGCCGCATCGCGCTGGTGACGCTGCCGGCGGCGAACAACGACCGCAGCCGGGCGCGGCAGGCGGGGTTCCGCGCGGCGCTGGCGGAGCTGGGCCTGGCCGAGGACCCGCGGCTGATGCTGGAGATGCCGCCCGGCCTGCCCTCGGGCGCCGAAGCCGTGGTGCGGCTGGTGGAGGGGGCGCAGGCGGATGCCATCTTCTTCGCCGGCGACGTGCTGGCGATCGGGGCGCATTTCGAATGCCAGCGGCGCGGCTGGGCGGTCCCCGGGCGCGTCGCGCTGGCCGCCTTCGACAATTTCGAGCTGCTGGGACAGATGGTGCCGCCGGTGACGACGCTGCGGCTGCCGCGGGCCGAGATCGGCAGGCGGGCAGCGCAGATCCTGCTGGACCGCATCCAGGGCCGCTCGGACGAGAAGGTGCGGATCGACCTGCGCTTCGAGATCATCCAGCGCGCCAGCTCCTGATTTCCTGTTATCGATATCATGTTTTGCCTTGTGCGCCATCCCGCCGCTGCCTAGACCGGCAGCGAGGGCCGTCAGCGCCCAGGGAGAAGACGTGATGACGCAGCCGGTGTTGGGCTTCGTGGGTCTGGGGCAGATGGGCAGCCGCATGGCGCTGCGCCTGCTGGAAGCCGGGTACAGCCTGGTGGTCTGCGACCGGGTGGAGGCCTCGGTCGCCCCGCTGGTCGCCGCCGGGGCGCGCCGCGCCGAGAGCCCGCGCGAGGTGGCCGACCTGGCCGACGTGGTGCTGGGCAGCCTGCCGACGCCGGATGTGGTGCGGGCCGTGGCGCTGGGGGCGGATGGCGTGCTGCAGGGCCAGCGGGCCCGGCGCTTCATCGACCTGTCGACCACCGGGCCGCGGATCGCGCAGCAGGTGGGGGCCGCCTTCGCCGAGGCGGGGCGCGTCGCGCTGGATCTGTCCCCTATACACATCTGACGGTGCCGACGATCCCACGCGTTCTACCTCAGGTCGTTCCCCTACCCCTTCCATACCGACCGCAAAACGATTGAGATCGCCAAGCTGTACGCTGCCGCCGATCTTACGTGTCTAGACAGTTCGCTTCACTCTATCCATACAAAAGCTTCAACTACCCCTACCCCTCCACATCCCCCGCACCACTCCGACAT
>NZ_MLCO01000079.1 GCF_001982615.1 Teichococcus deserti
CGCGGACGACCTGGCGGCGATCGCGGCGGCCTCGGCCGCGATCGAGGGCGCCCGCTGGCCGGCGGAGCTGGAGGCCACCACCGGCCGCCGAGGCAGGCCCGCCCGGCTCAGCCGCGCGGCCGCCCCTGGCGCCGCAATGCCCGGCCGACGACGAAGCAGCCGAGGAGGCTGACGGCCGAGATGCCGAGCAGCAGGTGCTGCGGCCGGATGGCGGCCAGCGGCCCCTCGCTCGGCAGCAGGGCATGGAGGCGGCCGGCGGGGCTGACCGTGGCGGAGAGGAACAGGGTGGCCAGGGTCAGCGCCCAGAGCAGGATGCTGGCGCTGCGCAGGAGCATCGTCTTCCGGTCCCGCATCGATCGCCTCCAGCACGGCGCCGCCGCGGCACCGGTCTGCTGCACATAGCCGGGCTGGCCCGCCCCGCCCATCTTTTGCTGGGGTCAATCCGCCGGGCGAACGGTCGGCGTCAGCGCGGCCGCCAGGCCTGCCTGGTCGGCCGGGCCATCCTCTCCCCCCGCGGCGGCGCCTCAGAACTGCCAGGCCGCCGGCACCCAGGCATGGCCCTGGTCGGTGCGCAGCAGATGGCCGAGCCCGGGAAAGGGATAGTGGAAGCCCAGCACCGGCAGCCGCTCGGCGGCGGCGCGGCCGAAGATCCGCTGCCGGGAGGCCAGCGCGGCGGCGGGGTCGCGGTCCGGCCCCGGGCGCCAGGGGCGGTCGATATTGACCACCGGGTGATAGGCCAGGTCGGCGGTCAGCAGCAGCTGCGCGGCGCCGGAATGCACCAGCAACGCGGCCATGCCGGGGGTATGGCCGGCGGCCGGCAGGCTGGTCAGCCCTGGCAGGATGTCCTGGCCGGCTTCGTAGAAGGAAACCTCGCGGCGCAGTGGCGCCAGGCTGCTCTTGATCGCGGCGCCGAAGCGCTGCCGGAACTCGGCCGGCACCGGCATGTAGGACAGATCAGGATCGCCCTCGACGAAGAAGGCCCAGTCGGCGCGCGGCGCATGCAGCGTGGCGCGGGGGAAGGCGCGGCCGCCAGACGCGTCGCGCAGGTTGCCGACATGGTCGGGATGCAGGTGGGAGACGACGACGGCGTCGATATCCCCGGGCGCCAGCCCCAGCGCCGCGAGGTTGGCGAACAGCCGGCCGCCGCCCGGACCCATGGTCTGGCCGGCCCCGGCCTCGACCAGGATGCGCTGGCCGCCGGTCTCCAGCAGCAGGGTGTTGAGGTTCAGCGTGAGCCGGTCGGCGGGCAGGAAGGCGCGGCGCAGCGCCTCGGCCAGCTCGAGCTCGGGCGCGTCGAAGGCATAGACGGCCGGCGGCCCGCCGATCAGCCCGTCGCTTAGCACGGTCGCCCGGATGTCGCCGATGCGGAAACGATAGGCGCCGGCATTGCCGGGGGCGGGCGGCGCCGCCTGGGCGGTGGCCCGCCCGGCCGGCGCGGCGGCCCCGGCCAGGGCGGTCAGCATGATCCGGCGGCGGTTCAGGGTCAGCGGGCGCATGCGGTCCTCCTGCGGCGGGTTCCCGCCCCAGATGACATCGTGGCATTGCGCGGATAAGCTGCGCATTCCTGATCAGCTTGATAAGCAAAGACCCGCAATGAAGCCGCTGCGCCTGGACGGGCTGGATGCCTTCGCCGCCGTGGTCCGCGCCGGCGGCTTCCGCGCGGCGGCGCTGCAGCGGGGCGTCTCCTCCTCGGCGCTGAGCCAGGCGGTGGCGGCGCTGGAGGCCTCGCTCGGCCTGCGGCTGCTGCACCGGACCACCCGCAGCCTGGCGCCGACCGAGGCCGGGGCGGCGCTGTTCGACCGCCTGTCGCCGGCACTCGAAGACATCCGCGCGGCGGTGGACGGGCTGAACCGGCTGCGCGACAGCCCCTCCGGCAGCCTGCGCATCAATGCGCCGGGGCCGGCGGCGGATCATGTGCTGTGCCCGCTGGCCTTCGACTTCATGCGCGCCCATCCCGGGGTGCAGGTCGAGATCATCAGCGACGCCGCCCTGGTCGATATCGTCAGCCAGGGCTTCGATGCCGGCGTGCGCTTCGGCCGGCAGGTGGCGCAGGACATGGTGGCGGTGCCGATCGGGCCGCCGCTGCGCTATGCCATCGTCGCCAGCCCGGCCTATCTGGCCGGGCGCGACCTGCCGGCGACGCCGCAGGACCTGGCACGGCATGACTGCATCCGCCGCCGCTTCCCCAAAGGCGGGCTGGTCGCCTGGCAGTTCGAGAAGGACGGCGAGGCCGTCGGCTTCGAGCCGCAGGGGCGGCTGACCCTGGGCTCGGCGCATCAGGAGCTGCAGGCGGCGCTGGCCGGCCAGGGCGTCGCGCATCTCTTCGAGGAGTATGTCCGCCCGCATCTGGACAGCGGCGCCCTGGTCGAGCTGCTGCCCGAGTGGAGCCCGCGCCTGCCCGGCTGGTTTCTCTACTATCCCAGCCGCCGGCATCCCTCCGGCGCGATGCGGGCTTTCCTGGCGCATCTGCGCAGCACGCGTTGACCCCTCGGCCTGCCCGGTCTCAACTGGCGGCCAAGAGCGGCGCCCATCGAGGCGCCGCCGCAGAGAGGGAAGAAAGATGTCCAACGCGATCTCGCGGCGCGGGGTGATGGCGGCCGGCCTGGCGCTGGCGCCCATGGGCTTGCGCGCCCAGGAAGGAAATTTCCCGACCCGGCCGGTGACGCTGATCAACGCCTATCCGCCCGGCGGCGTGACCGATACCGCGACCCGGGTCCTGGCCGAGCGCATGGGCCAGGTGCTGGGCCAGAACGTCGTGGTCGACAACCGCCCCGGCGGCGCCACCAGCCCGGCCAGCACCGCGGTCGCGACCGCCAAGCCGGATGGCTACACGCTGCTGATGGGCTCGCCCACGCTGGCCATCAACCCGGCGCTGCAGCCGGCCCTGACCCCGCGCGCGCCGCAGAAGGAGCTGGTGGCCATCGCCATGGGCTATCGCACGCCGATGGTGCTGCATCTGCATCCCTCGGTGCCGGCGAAGACGCTTCCCGAGTTCATCGCCTATGCCAAGGCGCATCTGGGCGAGATCAATTTCGGCTCCTCCGGCATCGGCGCGGTGAACCATCTCTGCATGGAGCTGCTGCGGGCGCGGACCGGGCTGGACATGGTGCATGTCCCCTATCGCGGTGGCGTGCAGGCGCTGATGGACCTGCGCAGCGGCCGGCTGCAGGCGATGTTTTCGGCGGCGCTGGAGGCCGCGCCGCCGATCACCGAAGGGGTGACGCGCGGCCTGGCCGTCTCCTCCGCCCAGCGGCTGGCGCTGCTGCCGGACCTGCCGCCGGTGGGCGAGACCGTGCCGGGCTTCGACGTCGCCTTCTGGCAGGGGCTGTTCGCGCCCGCGGGCACGCCGGCGCCGGTGCTGGCCAGGCTGGAGGCGGCGATGCTGGCGGCGACGCGCGACCAGGCCCTGGTGCAGCGCCTCGCCACCCAGGGCGTCTCCGTCCTGCCCGAGGATGGCGCGCAGCTGACCGCGCTGCTGGCGCGCGAGACCACCACCTGGTCGACGCTGATCCGCGACGCCGGCATCCGTCCGGAATGAGCGGGGCCGCCGCCCTGCGCCATCCGCCGGTCCGCCCGGACTGGCTGGCGCGCCGGCCGGAGACGGCGCTGGAGCCGGACCTGCCGATCATCGACGCGCATCACCACCTGCGCAACCGGCCGGGCGACGTCTATCTGCGCGCGGATTTCCTCGAGGATGCGGGGCAGGGCCACGACATCCGCGCCAGCGTCGCGGTCGAATGCATGGCGCATTTCTTCCCCGACGGCGAGCCGCTGCTCCGCCCTGTGGGAGAAACGCATTTCCTGCGCGAGCAGGGCGCCGGCACCCAGGTCGCCGCGGCCATCGTCGGCTATGCCGACCTGACTGCTGGCGCCGCCATCCGCCCGGTGCTGGAGGCGCATGTGGCGGCCGGGCAGGGGCGGTTCCGCGGCATCCGCCAGATCGCGGCGCATCACCCGGATCCGGCGGCGCGCGGCTCGACCGGCACGCCGCCGCCGATGCTGCTGCTCGACCCGGCGTTCCGCGCCGGTTTTTCTCAGCTGGCGCCGCTGGGGCTGAGCTTCGAGGCCTGGATCTACCACACCCAGCTTGCCGAGCTGCGCGACCTGGCCGATGCCTTTCCCGACACGCGCATCGTGCTGAACCATGTCGGCGGCGCGCTGGGCATCGGCCCCTATGCGACGCGCGGCCGGCATGTGCGCGCGGCCTGGGGCGCGGCCCTGCGCGAGCTGTCCCACTGCCCCAACCTGTCGATCAAGCTGGGCGGGATGGGGATGCGCCTGTTCGGCTTCGGCTTCCACGAGCAGCAGGACCCGCCGGGTTCGGAACAACTGGCCGAGGCCTGGCGGCCCTATGTCGAAACCTGCGTCGAGGCCTTCGGCGCCGAGCGCTGCATGTTCGAGAGCAACTTCCCGGTCGACAAGGGTTCCTGCGGCTATGTGCCGCTGTGGAACGCCTTCAAGCGGATCAGCCGCGGCTGGAACCCGGCCGAGCGGGCGAACGCCTTCCACGACACTGCCGCGCGCTTCTATCGTCTCTAGCGATCGAGCTGCTTCAGCCGGCGGCGCAGCTCGGCCTTCTCGGCCAGCACCTCGGTGAAGCTCGGCATGCGGAAGCCCTCCGCCTGGCCCTGCCAGCGATACAGCGTCGAGCGCGGCACCCCCAGCCGCAGCCGCGCGGCGCCAACGGTCGGCGCGGGATCGGCATTGTCGCATCCGCTCATGCGGCAGGGTCTCCCGTGATGATGCTCCTGTGTTGAAGACGAACGAGACGGGCCGGCGTACAGGTCCCGGCGCAAATTTTTTTCGCCCGCTTGTCCGCCCGCTTGCTGGGCAGGCGCCGTTCCCGCCGCCGAGAGAAGCGGCAGGCGGCGGCGCGAAGCCTGTCGCGCAGGGCCGTCCCGGCCTGTCGCGGCGGGATCATCGCGCCTATCCTGCGCGCCGTGTGACACAAGGATGACGGGCGGATGGCTCTGAGCACGGACCGGTTTCTGGCGGATCTCGACGCGCTGCGGCGCATCGGCGCCTATCGGAGCGGCGTGCACCGCCCGACCTTCGGCCCCGAGGACATGCAGACCCGCCACTGGCTGGCGGCGCAGCTGGAGCAGGCCGGGCTCGAGGCCAGCATCGACGGCATCGGCAATGTCTTCGGCCGGCATCGCGGCGCCGGCCCGCATCTGCTGGCCGGCAGCCACCTGGAGACGCAGAACCAGGCCGGCTGGCTGGATGGCGTGCTGGGCGTGGTGGCCGCGCTGGAGCTGGCGCGGTCGGGGCTGCCGGTCGATGTCTGCGCCTATGCCGACGAGGAGGCGCATTGGGGCGACTTCATCGGCAGCCGCTCGCTGGTCGGCGCGCTGACCGAGGCCGAGATCGATGCCGCCCGCAACCGCTTCACCGGCGAGGCGCTGCGGCCGAAGCTGGAAGAGATCGGCCTGGCCGGCCGGTCGCGGCCGCAGCTGGAGGAAGGCCGCTACAAGGGCGCGCTGGAGATGCATATCGAGCAGGGCACGCAGCTGGAGAGCGCGGGCCTGCGCATCGGCGTCGTCACCGGCATCGTCGGCATTCGCCAGTTCCGCATCGTGGTCACCGGCCAGCAGGACCATACCGGCGGCACCACCATGCGCGAGCGCCGCGATGCCGGGCTGACCGCGGTGCGGCTGCTGGGCATGGTCGACGCCGAGATGCCGCGCGTCGCCGCCGCCCGCAGCGTCTGGACCACCGGCCGCATCGCGCTGGAGCCGAACGCGCCGATGATCATCCCCGGCCGCGCCGAGATTGTCTTCTCGTTCCGCGACCTGTCGGTCGAGGTCATGGACCGGATGGAGGCCTGCCTGCGCGCCGTGGTGCAGGAGAGCAACCGCCGCGAGCGCTGCCCCGCCGTGCTGGAGGAGATCAGCCGCTCCGCCCCGGCACTGTCCGACCCGGCCATCGTCGCCGCCTTCGAGGGCGCGGCGGAAAGCCTCTGCCCCGGCGCCTGGCAGGCCATGCCGAGCGGCGCCATCCATGACAGCCAGATCCTGGCGCGCAAGCTGCCGGTCGGCATGCTCTTCGTGCCCTCGATCGGCGGCATCAGCCACCACTGGACCGAGGACACCAAGCGCGAGGACCTGGTGCTGGGCATGGAAGTGCTGCACGCGGCGGCGCAGCGCTTCCTGGCGAGCTAGGCGCCGCTGATCACCGTAAACACCTTCCGCACCGTCTCGACGGTCTTCCAGACGCCGGTGAAGCCCGGCTTCATGACGAAGCTGTCGCCGGCGCGGAAGGTGCGGGTCTCGCCGCCTTCCTCGGTCAGCTCGGCGACGCCCGAGATGATATGCACCACCTCGCAATCGCCGCCCTTCATCGAGCGCGTGGTGCCGACGCCCAGATCGGCGACGCCGCTGCGCACCCGCCCGCCATGGCTGGCATCCTGGTCCCAGACGGTGATCTCGGGATTTCCCTCGATCAGCCGGTCGGCCGGCGCGGATTTCTGCACGCCGGCACCCAGATCGGCGGTCCTGATCGTCACCAGCAGCGACATTCCTTGGCGTCCTTCTCTTGCGGGCAGGGGCGTCCCGCGCCGCCGCCGCCAGCCTATCGGCCCCGCCGCGCCGCTTCCTGCCGAGCTGGCGGCCGCCACGGCAGAAAGCGCTGTCCGCCGCGCGGCGGGTGGCAGAAGCTGCGCGGCGCGCTGCCCTGTGACCGGACCGTCACGCGACAGGCGCGCCCGGCTGTGCCATGCAGGCTGCGATGCCCGATCTGATCGCCCTCGACCTGCCCGCCCGGCCGCATGCCATCCCCGTCGCCCGCGCGGCCCTGGCCGCCCTGGCCGCCGCCCTCGATCTGCCGGAGCCGAAGCGCGACCGGCTGGAGCTGGCGGTGGAGGAGGCGGTGGCCAATGCCGTCCACCACGCCTATCCCGAGGGCCGCGACGGCCGGCTGCGCGTCACCGCGGTCCAGGAAGGTGCGGCCCTTTCGCTGCGGGTGCAGGATTGGGGCCTGCCCTACCAGCCGGGCGAGGATGCCGGGAAGCTCGGCCTGCTGCTGGCCTTCCGCATGGCCGACGAGGCGCGCTACCGCGCGCTTGGCCGCGACGGCAAGATGTTCGAGTTCCTGTTCCGCCTGCCGGTGGCGCCGCCCGCGCCGCCGCCGGTGGAGGAGGCCACCGGCGCCCGCGCCCGCGGCGCCTTCACGGTGCGGCCGTTCCGCGACGCGGATGCCGTGGGCATCGCCCGCTGCGCCTGGCTGGCCTATGGCTATACCCGGCCGGACAACGCGCTCTACGACGTCGACGGGCTGATCCGCCGCCATGCCGAAGGCGCCATGCAGAGCCTGGTCGCCGAGGCCGAGGATGGCAGCATCATCGGCCATGCCTGCCTGGACTTCGCCGACGGCCCCGATGTGCCCGAATGCACCGACCTGGTGGTGCTGCCGGCCTGGCGCGGCCATCCGCTGCTGATGGCGCGGCTGCTCGATGCCGGCCAGGCCATCGCCCGGGCGCGCGGCTGCCGCGGCTGGACGGTGAATGCGGTGACCGCCCACACCATCTCCCAGCGCGGCGCGCTACGCTATGGCGGGGTGCCGGTGCTGGTCACCCTGGCCTCGGTCAGCACCGACTGGGCGATCGACGACAGCCTGGCCGGCAGCGGCGCCCGCCAGTCGGAGGTGTTTTTCTATCGCAGCCTGCAGGCGGGGGCACCGCGGGCGCTGCATGCGCCGGCGCGGCATGCGGCAATGGTGGCACAGATCTACGCGTCGCTGCAGGAACCGGTGACGTTCGTGTCGGGCGCTGTGCTGAGCGCCGGCGAGACGCGGCTTGATGTCTCCAAGGGCCAGGCCGATTGGGGCGCGGTGGTGCTGACCGTCGAGGAATATGGTTCCGATGCCGTCGCCGTGATCGCCGGCTTCCTGCGCGGCTTCTGCCTGGAGGGCGTGGCGACCGTGCTGCTGCGGCTGCCGCTGGCCGATCCCGCGACCGCGACGCTGGGCGAGCCGGTCGAGGCGCTGGGCTTCAGCGTCTGCGGTGTGCTGCCGCAGGCCGACCTGCTGCTGTACCAGTATCTGAACAACGTGGTGCCGGAGACGGCGAGCGAGAAGATCGCCGCCCCCTGCCGCGCGCTCTACGACCATGTCCTGGCCGAGCGGCAGCGCGTCGACCGCGCGGTCTTCGGCGCGGTGGCCGCGATCAGGTAGCCGGCACCGCCTGCTGCAGCCCGGCGCCGATGGCGAAGCCGCGCTTCAGCGCCTGCTCGCGGCCGGCGGCGTCGGTGTGCAGCAGGAAGTCGGCCCCCACCACCGGCGCGCCGCAATAGCCGAAGATGCCGTGCTCGATCTGCGCGCGCATGGCGGTGTCGTAGCCATGCCGCGCATAGGTGCCCTGGTCGGCGCCGCCAAGCGCGACCAGCTGCACCGACAGCCGCCCCAGCCGCTTCTCGATGCCGCCATCGGGCTTTTCGTCATAGGCCCAGCCCTGGGTGAAGACGCGGTCGATCCAGCCCTTCATCAGCCCGGGCATCGCCCACCAGTAGACCGGATAGACCAGCACCAGCATGTCGGCCCGGTCGAGCCGCCGCTGCTCGGCGCGCACGTCGTCGGGCGTCGGGCCGCGGCGCTGGAACTGCGCATGGTCGGCCGCCGTGTAGCGCGGATCGAAGCCTTCCGCGGCCAGGTCGGCGCGCTCGGCGGCTTGGCCGGGGACGGAGCGGATGCCCGCCTCGATCTGCCGGGCGACGGCCTGGGTCAGGGACTCGGCGGCGGGGTGGCTGGTGACGATCAGCGCCTGCATGGGGGACCTCCTTGGCAGCGGGGGATGAGCGTTATATACTTTTGGTAAGTTACCTTTGGTAGGTTGTCTGTCAAGCATGACCGTTCCACCCCGTCGCCGCCTGTCCCGCGAGGAGCGCCAGGCGCAGCTCCTGGAGACCGCCCGCCTGCTGGTGCGTGCCGAGGGCACGGATGCGCTGACGCTGGGCCGCCTGGCCGAGCAGGCCGGCGTCACCAAGCCCGTCGTCTACGACCACTTCTCGACGCGGGACGGGCTGCTGGCGGCGCTCTACGCCGATTACGACCGGCACCAGGCGGCGGTGCTGCAGGCGGCGCTGGAGGCGAGCGAGGCGACGCTGGCAGCCCGCGCCGCGGTGATCGCCGAGGCCTATATCGGCTGCGTCCTGACCGAGCGGCAGGAAATCCCCGGCGTCGCCGCGGCGCTGGCCGGCGCGCCGCAGATGGAGGCGCTGAAGCGCCGCTACCAGGACGATTTCATCGCCCGCTGCCGCGCCGTGCTGGAGCCCTTCGCCGGCGGCCGCGCGCTGCCGGCGGCCGGGCTCTGGGCCATGCTGGGGGCGGCGGATGCGCTGTCGGAAGCGGCGGCCCGCGGCGCCGTCTCGCCGGCGGAGGCGGTGGCGGAGCTGCGGCAGGTGATCAGCGCGCTGGCGGCGCGGTGATCAGACTCGCAATGCCGTGAGCCCTGACAACCCTGGGCGGCCGGCGTGGTTCTTCCGACAGGCGCAACGCAGAAGAGGAGACCAGAATGGTCGATACCAAGCAGATCGCCGATCACATGGAAGTCGTGGGCTCCTGCGGCAATCATGTGGGGACGGTGGATCATCTCGATGGCAACCGCATCAAGCTGACGGCGCAAGACAGCGCCGACGGCAAGCATCATTTCCTGGCGCTCGACGCCGTGGAAGCGGTGCGGGATGGCAAGGTTGTCACCCGGATGAACCACAAGCAGGCGCTTGCATCGCTGCAGGCGGCCTGAGCCAGCGAAAACCCCGCCCGCAGAAACGGGCGGGGTTTTTCTCATGCCCGTGTGGGTCCTACGAGGCCTGGGCTTCGCGCCAGGCGACGTAGCGCCGCAGCCCTTCGCGCAAGGGCACGCCGCACGCCAGCCGATCTTTTCCTGCGTCTTCGCTGTGGCAAAGCCGAGATGGTCGCCGCCGGCCGAACGGATGGCGCGCGTGTCGGCCTGGTAGACGGGCTTGAGATGCGCCGTCCCGCAGACCTCGAGCATGGCCTCGACCAGAGCCGTATGGGTGGTGTCGATGCCGGTGACCAGGTTCAGCACCTCGCCGCCGGCGCCGTTCATCATGGCGGCCAGGCAGCCGGCCGCGACATCGGCGACGTGGATGTAGTCGTGCACCTCGCGCCCGTCGCCCATGATCACCGGCGGCTCGTTGCGGCGCAGCGCCGCATGGATCGTCGCGATGCCGTTGGCGTTCATGGCGCGCGCATGCTGCCGCTCGCCATAGACCGAGGCGAAGCGCATGGCGTTGAACTCGACGCCGAATTTCTGGTGGTAGAAACGGCCTAACCCTTCGCCGAGAAGCTTGGTGCTGCCGTAGATCGCCGAGATCGGCGAGGCCGATGACAGGCCGGAGGGTGCGTCTTCCGCCAGCGTCTCCGCCCGTGTCTCGCCATAGGCGGCGACGGAGGAGGCGAAGACGACGCGGCGGACGCCGGCGATGCGCGCCGCCTCCAGCGTGTTGACCATGCCGGTGGTGTTGACCTCGACGCCCAGCGGCAGGTTCTGCGCCATCGGGATGGTCAGGAAGCCGGCCAGGGCGAAGATGCCGTCTGCATCGCGCGCCGCATCGATCAGGTCGTTCAGCCGCAGGATGTCGCCGCGCATCTTGCGCACCCGCGCCTCGCCGTCGAGATGCGCGATGGTCTCCGGCGTGCCCAGCGAGAAATTGTCGAGCAGCCGCACCTCGCCGGCGCCGGCTTCCAGCAGCGCATCCGCCAGATGCGAGCCGATCAGGCTGGCGCCGCCGGTGATCAGGTAGCTCTTGCCCGCGCAGCTACGCTCCATGACGCGTCCTTCCCCTGCCTGCTGGCCGCTGCTTCGGCGCGGCGCTTGCCCTCCCTTCTACGCCGTTCCTGCTCCGTGTCAATTTATCTGTGCGCGCTTGCATACACGTCCATAACGGCAGTAGCGTCGGCGCTCAGGAACGACCAAGAAGGGTGCAGCCCGCGCGATGAGCGAGATCCGGCTACTCTCCACCAGCGCCATCCTCGGCTATGGCTTTCCCGAGGCCTCGCTCGCCGCCGGCATGGCGCGTCGCCCGCATATGATCGGCGTCGATGGCGGCAGCGTCGATCCGGGGCCGCATTACCTCGGCGCGGGAAAACCCTTCTGCTCGCCGATGGCGATCCGCCGCGACCTGCGGCTGATGCTGCGGGCCGCGATCGGCGCCGGCATCCCGCTGGTGATCGGCACCGCCGGCGGCGGCGGCGGCGCGCCGCATCTGCAGCTGGTGGCGCAGATGGCGCGCGAGATCGCCGCCGAGGAAGAGCTGCATTTCCGCCTGGCGCTGATCCATGCCGAGCCCGATCGCGCGATGCTGCTGCAGCAGATCGCCGGCGGCCGCGTGCATCCGTTGGCCGGCCTTCCGCCGCTGGCGCCCGAGGCGGTGGACCGCGCCGAGCGGATCGTCGCCATGATGGGGCCCGAGCCCTTCCTGCGCGCGTTGGAGGGCGGCGCGCAGGTCATCCTGGCCGGCCGCTCCAGCGACCCGGCGCCCTGGGCCGCCGCCTGCCTGCGCGCGGGATTGCCGCCGGCGCCCGCCTGGTATGCGGGGAAGATGCTGGAATGCGGCGCCACGCCCTCGCTGCCGAAGGGGCATGACTGCCTGCTGGTCACCATCCGCGACGACCATGTCGATTGCGAGCCGATGAACCCGATCCGGCGCTGCACGCCGCTGTCCATCGCCAACCATTCGCTGCACGAGAATGCCAGCCCGATCCACCATGTGGAGCCCGGCGGCATGCTCGACACCTCGGATTGCACCTTCGAAGCGCTGAGCGACCGCGCGGTGCGGATCGCCGGCATGCGCTGGACGCCGGCGGAGCAATACACGGTCAAGCTGGAAGGCGTGGAGCGCGCCGGCTTCCGTAGCGTCTGTTTCTGCGGCACGCGCGATCCCTTGCTGATCGACCGGATCGACGTCTTCCTGGAAGAAGTCCGCGGCATCGTCGCCGAGAAAGCCGCCGCCTTCGGCGCGACACCGGAAAAATACCAGCTGACTTTCCGCGTCTATGGCCGCGACGGCGTCATGGCCGGGCGCGAGCCGCTGCGCGACCATACCCCGCATGAGCTAGGCTTCGTCATCGAGGTGGTGGGCGCGACGCAGGAGGTGGCGACGGCGGTGCTCGGCATCGCGCGCACCAACATGCTGCATACCGACTTCCCCGGGCGGCTCTGCCGGGAGGGCAACATGGCCTTCCCCTTCTCGCCCTCCGATGTCGAGGTCGGCGCCGTCTACCGCTTCAGCATCTACCACGTTCTGGAGCTCGACGATCCCTGCGCCATCTTCCCCATCGCCTACGAGGAGGTCTGAGCCGATGCCCCGCCTGCGCGACCTCGCCCGCGTCTGCAAGAGCAAGAATGCAGGGCCCTTCGAGCTGACCATCGACGTGGTCTTCGACGACCCGGCGCTGTACCAGCGCGTCAAGGCCAGCGGCGTGCTGAGCGCCGATCTTTTCGCGCGCCTCTACCAGGTCAGCCCGAATCAGGTGCTGTTCACCCCCTATGACGCGGCCTCGGCCTTCAAGGCGACGCTGCCGCGGCTGCTGCCCTCCGGCGAGGTGGGCGACACCGATGTCTATGGCTGCCAGCAGCACGCGCCGCTGCTCGACGTCGATCTTCCTGTCTGAACAAGCAAGAAAGTAAGGAGACGCACCATGGCTGACCGCCAGATGACGATGATCGCCTTCCTGCAGGCGCAGAATTGCTCGAACCTGCCGGCCTCCTGGCGGCACCCGGCCTCGGCCACCGACTTCACCGCGCCGGAATACTTCCAGCGCATCGCCCGCGTGCTGGAGGATGGCCGCTACCACATGGCCTTCTTCGACGACCGCCTCGCCATGCCCGACATCTTCTCCAACGACTTCCGCGCCACGGTCGAGAACGGCGTGCGCGCGGTGAAGATGGAGCCGACGGCGATCGCGCTCGCCATGGCGCTGGCGACGACGAAGCTCGGCCTGGGCGCGACCTATTCCACCACCTATTACGAGCCCTTCCATGTGGCGCGCGTCTTCGCCACGCTGGACCTGATGACCAAGGGTCGCGCGGCCTGGAACATCGTCACCTCGCTGAACAATTCCGAGGCGCTGAACTTCGGCCGCACCGAGCATCTGGAGCACGACCTGCGCTATGACCGTGCCGACGAGTTCATGGAAGTCGTCATGGGCCATTGGGGCAGCTGGGACGACGATGCGCTGATCCTCGACAAGGCCAGCGGCCGCTTCGCCGATGGCGACAAGGTGCGCCGCCTCGACCACCGCGGGAAGTTCTTCGAATCGCGCGGGCCCTTCACCGTGCCGCGCTCGGCCCAAGGCCATCCGGTGCTGCTGCAGGCGGGGCAGAGCGGCCGCGGCCGTTCTTTCGCCGGGCGCTGGGGCGAGGTGGTCTTCGTCGTCTATCCCAGCCTCGCCGCCGGGCAGAAGCAATATGCCGAGCTGAAAGCCGCCGTGGCCGCCGAGGGCCGCAACCCCGACCATGTCAAGGTCGCGCCCGCCTGCTACATCGTCGTCGGCGAGACCGAGCAGATGGCCGCCGACAAGAAGGGCTTTCTCGACGCGCTGCCGAAGCCGATCGACGGGCTGACGCTGCTGTCGGAGGTGCTGAACTTCGACCTGGCCTCGATGCCCTACGACCAGCCGATGAGCGACGAGGTGCTGGCCTCGCTCTCCTGGCAGGGTTTCCGCGATCGGGTCATCTCGCTGTCGGGCAAGAAGAATCCCAGCGTCGCCGACTTCGTGCATTTCTCCGGCCGCGGCACGATCAAGGAGCATCATGCCTTCGTCGGCACGCCGCAATCGGTCGCCGACCAGATGGAAGAATGGTTCACCGGCGGCGCCTGCGACGGCTTCGTCCAGGCCGCGACGCATATGCCGGGCGCCTATGAAGACTTCGCCCGGCTGGTGGTGCCGGAGCTGCAGCGGCGCGGGCTGTTCCAGAAGGACTATGCGGGCAGCACGCTGCGCGAGAATCTCGGCCTGCCGCGGCCGAGCGCGGCGCAATGCCGCGACCAGGCCCGCGCCGCCGCCGCTGCGCGCCAGGCGGCCGAATGACATGCGCGCGCCCCTCCTCTCGCGCCGCGCCCTGCTGGCCGCCGGCATCGCCGCAGCACCCGTGGCGCATGCGCAGGAAAGCTGGCCGGACCGGCCGGTGCGCATCCTGGTGCCCTATTCCACCGGCGGCTCCACCGACATCGTGGCCCGCCTCGCCGCCGAGCTGATGTCGCAGCGCCTGCCGCAGCGCGTGGTGGTGGAGAACCGTACCGGCGGCGGCGGCACCATCGCCGCCTCGGCGACGGCGCGGGCCGATCCCGACGGCACCGTGCTGTTCTTCACCAATGTCGGCTATGTCGCCAGCCGCTTCCTCAATCCGCGGCTGGACTTCGACCCCGACACGGCGCTGCGCCCGGTGACCATCGCGACCGAAGGGCCGATGGTGCTGCTGGTCGGGCCGAACAGCCCCTATCGCAGCGTGGCCGAGCTGGTCGCCGCGGCGCGCGAGGCGCCGGGGCATCTCAGCTACGGCTCCTCCGGCGGCGGCGGCGCGCTGCAGCTGACGGCGCTTGGATTTCTTCGCGCAGCCGGCTTGAAGATGAACGAGGTGGCCTATCGCGGCTCGGGCCAGGCGGCGCCGGACCTGGCCTCGGGCCGGCTCGACATGATGTTCGACAGCGGCGTCGCCGGCTTCGGCCTGGTGCGGGCGGGGCAGGCGCGGGCGCTTGCCGTCTCCAGCCCGCGCCGCAGCGAGGTCATGCCCGAGGTGCCGACGCTCGCCGAGGCCGGGCTGCCGGGCGCCACCTTCTCGCTGTGGCAGATGCTGATGGCGCCGGCCGCGACGCCGGCGCCGCTGATGGCCCGCATCCACGAGGCCTTCGCCACCGCGCTGACCGACCCGACCATCCACCAGCGCCTGGTCGAGCTCGGCGCCGAGCGTGTCCTCGTCAGCAAGCCCGACGAGGCGCAGCGCTATTTCGCCGCCGAAATGGCGCGGTGGAAAGAGGTGCTGGAGGCGGCGGGCGTCGGCCAGCCGCGCTAGGCCCTGGCCAGCAGCCGCATCGTCTGCCGCACCGGGCGCGCCTCGAGGCTGAGCACCGCCTCGCAGGCGCGCTGCGCGGCGGCCGCCTCCAGCACCATCCCGGCGGCGCCGAGGAACTTGGCGCTGGCGCCGGCTTCGTCCAGGCGGCGCGCGCCGGCGCCGCTATTGACGCGCTCATGGTGGAACAGCCGGCGGCCATCCTTCAGCAGGATCTCGACGCCGCCGGAAAAGGTCTCTGGAAATGCGCTGTCTGGGTCGACTTCGCAGCGGGCGCGGGCGGCGAGCGCCAGCGTCGCGGGGTCGCGCAGCGCTTCGGGTTCCAGCTCCGCCAGGCCGAAGCGGCCGAGGCGCAGGCAGGTGGCGACGACGAACTGCGCGCTGAACTTGGCGGCATAGTCGTTGCCGGGGCGCAGCTTGTCGGCGGCAGGCTCGGCGACGATCTTCATGGTCGGGCCGGGCAGCAGGATGCGGAAGCTGTCGATCGCGGCGACATCGGTGATCTGCGCCTGCAGCGCGATCGCCGAATCCGCCGCGCCATGGATGAAGTGGCAGACCGGATAGGGCTTGATCGCCGATTCCGCGAGTTCCCAGCGTTCTCCGAGACCTTCGTCGAGAAGCGAAACATCGGCCTCGCTGGCGTGGGCCTGCAGGTGCGAGTCGAACAGCCCGAATTTTCCTTCGTAAGGCCGCGCCGGCCCGACGAAGCCGTGCTGCGCCAGGGTCGCCGCGGTGATGCCGGCGACCGCGCCCCAGCCGGGATGGAATCGCTTGGTCCAGGCGCCATCCTCGAGAAAGACCTGGATGCCGGCGGCGGTGCTGGAGGCGATGCCCTGGGCATGCGCGATCTGCGACGTCGTCAAGCCGAGCAGCCGCCCCGCCGTCACCGCGCTGCTGAAATGCGAGACCACGCCGGTCGCGTGATAGCCCGCATGGTGGAAGCCGCCCTTCACCGCCAGGCCGATGCGGATGGCGACCTCCATGCCGGCGGCATAGGCGGTCAGCACCTCTTCGCCGGAAGCGTCCAGCGCCTCGCCCAGGCTCAGCGCCACCGGCAGGCAGGCGGCGGTCGCGTGGATGATGCTGGCCAGATGCGTGTCGTCGAAATCCAGCCCATGCATCAGGAAGCCGTTGGCCAGCGCCGCGTCGCGCAGCGGCAGGCGCTCGGCGCGGCCGATGACGGTGCCTTCTCCGGGCCCGCCCAGCGCGGCGATGCCGGCGAGGGCGCGGTCGGCGAAACCATAGGCATTGGCGGCAAGACCGACGCCGATGGCGTCCAGCATCTGGATCCGCGCGCGCGCGCGGACGGCCGCCGGGATGTCGCCATGGCGCAGCGTGGCGGCGAAATCGGCGATGCGCTGCGCCGGCAGCGGCGCGGCGCCGGGATCGATGGCGTTCATGGCGTTTCCCCTGCCGCCGCGGCGCTGCGGCCCTGAATGTGTTCCCTTGCATACAGAGATCGGCAGCAGCCTTGCAAGGGTTGTATTCAGCCGTGTGCAGGCGGCTTGTGGTCGCGCGGGCCGGCGCGGTATGCTTTGACGCGATGCAAAACGATGATCAGGGCCGCGACGGGATGGATGACGGGCAGCCGCAGGACGATGCGGCGGATCCCCGCGGCGGCCGCGGCCGCAGCGAATGGGCCTATGACATGCTGCATGAGGCGATCCGCGAGGGCACCATCGCCCCCGGCCAGCGCATCATGGAGGTCGAGCTCTCGGTCTGGCTGAAGATGAGCCGCACGCCGGTGCGCGAGGCGATGCGCCGGCTGCAGGCGGAAGGGCTGCTGGAGCATGCGCCGGGCGGCGGCATGGCTGTTGTGGTCTATGATCTTCGCGCCATCGGCGAATTCTACGCGACGCGCGAAAGCCTGGAGGGCACGGCGGCGCGGCTGGCCGCGACCCAGGCGGACGAGACCGAGATCCATATCCTGTCGGCGACGGTCGATGCCATGCGCGCGCTGCCCGAGGATCCGCGCATGCATGCGCGCGAGAACCAGGGCTTCCACGAGCAGATCTACCGCGCCGCGCACAATCGCTTCCTGCTGAAGAGCCTGCGCCAGCTGCTGAACTTCACGCCGCTGCTGGGCCGCACCACCTACAACGCGCCCGGCCGCATCGGCGCGGCGCTGGCCGAGCACGAGGCCATCGTTGCCGCCATCCGCGCCCGCGACCCCGACCGGGCCGAGGAGGCGGCGCGGCTGCATATCCGCCGCTCGCATGACAGCCGGGTGCTGGTGGTGTCCGACGACGTGCGCAGCGCGGCGCAGAAGCGCTCGCTGCGGCAACCGCTGCCGGGGCTGGCGAAGACGCGCGGCTAGTCCTTCATTCGGGCAGGATGCCGGCGATGCGCACGCGCTCGCCCCAGGCGGCGTGCTGGCGCAGGACGTAGCGCGTGGTCTCCTCCGGCGACATCTGCAACGGCGTGTCGCCGACCATGCGCAGCTTCTCCACCACCTCCGGCGCGGCGAGCGTTTCCGACAGGGCGCGCGACAGCTTCGCGACGATCGCCGGCGGCGTGCCGGCGGGGGCGGCGATGCTCCACCAGACATTCATGTCGAAGCCGGGCAGCAGGCTGGCCAGGCTCGGCAGGTCCGGCGCGATGGCGAAGGGATGCGCGATGCTGTGGCCGATCATGCGGATGCGGCCCGACTGCGCCTGCGACACGGCCGGGCTGTAATCGGCGAAGTTGGCGTCGACGCGGCCGGCGGCCAGGTCGGTCAGCGCTTCCGCGCCGCCGCGATAGGGCACGGTGGTCACCGGCACCCCCAGCATCGAGCCCATGACGGAAGCCATGATCATTGCCCCGGCATTGCCGTAGCTAAAGGTGGCCGGCGTCGGCTTCTTCCGCACGAAGTCCAGGAAGCCGGCCAGGTCGCGCGGCCCCTCGGCGGGAACGCAGAGCACGTAAGGCGTCTCGCCGATCATGCCGATGAGAGAGAAATCGCGCGCCACGTCATAGGGCATGCGGCGCACGGTATGCGGGTTGATCGCCGCGGCGCTGGTGCCGAGGATGACGATGGAATAGCCGTCAGGCGGCGACTGCGCGACATTCTGCGAGCCGACGATGCCGTTGGCGCCGGGGCGGTTGTCGACCACCACCGTCTGGCCCAGCGCGCGCGACAGCACCGGGCTCAGGATGCGGGCCAGCACGTCGGTGCCGCTGCCGGCGGGGAAGGGGGCGACCAGGCGGATCGGCCGCTCGGGCCAGGCGGCTTCGGCGCGGGGGCGGCCGGCCAGCAGCAGGGCCGGCGCCGCCAGCGCCAGGCGGCGCGGCAGGGCCGCGGCGGTTGCAGGCTTCATCCACGCCTCCCCTTCGTTGCTGCGCAGCACAGCGGCACCATCGTCTCGCGGCGCTTCGGCGCCTAGCTAAGGGGCATCGCGCGACAGCGGTCAATGAGAATGTGCGGCAATGTATACAAAGATGCGCAAAAAAACTCTTGGCGGCGGCCGGGTGATGGCCTACCGATGCGGAAAACGTCACGACAGGGGAACGTCATGGGATACGAGATTGCCCGGCGCCGGCTTCTGGCCACCGCCGCGCTGGGGGCGGCGCCCTTTGCGCGCGCTTCGGCCCAGGCCGCGCCGTCCTTCCGTCTTGGCGTGCTGAACGACCAGTCCAGCGCCTATCGCGACAATGGCGGGCCGGGCTCGGTCGCCTGCGTGAAGCTGGCGGTGGCCGAGCTCGCGGGGCCGCTCGGGCTGAAGGTCGAGGTCATCGCCGCCGACCACCAGAACAAGCCCGATGTCGCCGTCAGCATCGCCCGGCAATGGCTGGACCAGGGGGTGGATGCGATCTGCGACCTGCAGGGCTCCGCCATCGCGCTGGCGGTCAACAACCTGGTGCGCGAGCGCGACCGCGTCATGCTCGGCTACAACATCGGCACCGCCGAGGTGACAGGGAAAGCCTGCTCACCCAACACCGTGCATTTCGCCTATGACTCGCACATGTTGGCGCGCGTCGCCGGCACCACGCTGGTGCGCCGCGGCGGCGCAAGCTGGTTCTTCATCCGCGCCGACTATGCCTTCGGCCGCGCGCTGCAGGAGGATGCGACCCAGTTCATCACCGCCGCCGGCGGCCGCGTCGTCGGCAGCGTCGCATTGCCTTTCCCCAGCACGGATTTCGCCGCGGCGCTGGTGCAGGCGCAGGCCTCGCGCGCCCAGGTGATCGGCCTGGCCAATGGCGGCGACGACCTGGTCAATGCGGTGAAGCAGGCCGGCGAGTTCGGCGTCACCCGCCGCGGCACCAAGCTCGCCGCCATGCTGGTCTTCATCAACAACGTCCATGCCATCGGGCTGGCCGCCGCGCAGGGGCTGGTGCTGACCGAGACCTTCTATTGGGACATGAACGACAGGACGCGCGGCTTCACCAGGCGCGCGCATGAGGCCGGCTTCAACCGGGCGCAGCGGCCGAACATGTCGCAGGCCGCCTGCTATGCCGGGACGCTGCATTACCTGAAGGCGGTGGCCTCGCTGGGGGCGGCCGAGGCGAAGCGCAGCGGTGCCGCGGTCGTGGCGCGGATGAAGCAGCTGCCGATGGAGGACGACATCTATGGCCGCGCCGCCATCCGCGCCGATGGCCGCGCGATCTCCGACGCCCATCTGTTCGAGGTCAAGGCGCCGGAGGAAAGCCGCGGCGACTGGGACTACTACAAGCTGCTGCAGACTGTCCCGGCCGAGCAGGCCTGGCGCCCGCTGGCCGAGGGCGGCTGCAGCCTGGTCCCGGCCTAGACGGGCTCGCCGACGCCGTCGTCGCCGGCGAAGAAGCGCAGCGCGTCCTGCACGGCGCCCGGCAGCATGGAGCCATGCGTCTCCTCCGCCATGTGGCGGTAGCGCAGCGTCAGCCCGGCGACGGCGCGCAGCGCCTGCGCCGTCTCGCGTCCGCCGGGGCCGGCCATGCCCGGGCCGGGATTGCTGCCGGCGGGGCGCGGCGGGCGCTGCCCGGAATTCGCGATCAGCAGGCGGATGCCGGGGTTCAGCTTTCCGCCCGCCGCGCGCAGGCCGGCCAGGAACCCGGCCTGCTCCTGCAGGATCGAGCGGTTGTTCCACCAGATCGAGGGATCGGCGGCGATGACGGTGCCGAAGGCCTCGGGCCGGGTGAAGAAGGCATGCAGGGCGCAGAGCCCGCCCAGCGAATGGCCGAACAGCGCCTGGCGCCCGGCATCGACCGGCAGCCGCCGCGCCACCTCGGCGCGCAGCGGGCCGGTGATGGCGTCCAGCAGCGCATCCTGGCCGCCGGTGCGCGGCGGCTCGGCGCGGCCCTGCAGGTATTCGGCCGCGGTCTCCGGCGTCAGGTCGTAGAAGCGGCGGCGGATGTCGAAGCTGTCCGCGACCGGATAGCCGATGCCGACCAGCACGGCGGGTGTCGCGCCCGGCGCCATCTCCTGCGCGTGCCAGGCCAGCGGGAAGGTCGCGTTGCCGTCGAGCAGGAACAGCACCGGAAAGCCGCCGGCAGGCGCCGGCTGCGCCGGGCGGCCGAGGAAGATGCGCCAGGGCTCGGCCTCGGGCGTCGCCCGCAGTGCGAAGGTCTCGACGCGGGGATCGGTGATCACCTCGGCCGGGCGCGGCGCCGGGCGCTGGGCCAGGGCGGATCTGGCGGCCAGCAGGGCAGGGAGGGCCAGCAGCGCGGCGCGGCGGGGCAGGGTCGGCATCGGGATCACCAGCGAGAGCGGGCGGGCGGCGAACAGGCCCCCGGGATCAGGGGGCCATACCGGGGGCGCCTCGCCTTGTAAATGCGACCGGCTCGCAAATGGGCCGCGGCGCCCTCGGCCCGGGAGGGGGCGCCTATTCCGCCGGCGCCGCCGACAGCCGCCCCTCCGCCGGCGCCCGGGCGGCGCGCAGCACCAGCAGCAGCCCCAGCACCGCCGTCGCGGCGCCGGCCAGCGCCACCGCCGGATAGCCCCAGCCGGCGGCGATGACGCCGCCGCCCAGCGCCGCGCCGAAGGCGTTGCCCAGGTTGAAGGCGCCGATATTGACCGAGGAGGCCAGGTTCGGCGCCGCCGCCGCCGCGCTCATCACCCGCACCTGCAGCGGCGGCACCAGGGCGAAGCTGGCGATGCCCCAGAGGAAGATCAGCACGGCGCTGACCACGGCGTTGGGCATGAACCAGGCGAAGGCCACTAGCACCACGGCCAGGCTGGCCAGCGAGACGATCAGCGTGCGATCGACCGAGCGATCGGCGAAGCGGCCGCCCAGGCCGTTGCCGATGGTCAGGCCCAGGCCATAGGTCACCAGCATGGCGGTGACAAAGCCGACCGAGGCCTGCGTCGCCTCGCGCAGGATCGGCGCGATATAGGTGAAGACGGTGAACATGGCGCTGGAGCCGATGACGGTCAGCAGCAGCGCGCCCAGCACCCGCTTCTGGCCGAGCGCGCGGATCTCGGCCATGGCGTCGCCGCCGGCGGGGGCGGGCAGCGCCGGCAGGGTCAGGCGCAGCGCCAGCATGGTGGCCAGGCCCAGCGCGGCGATGGCCCAGAAGGCGACGCGCCAGCCGAGGAACTCGCCGGCCCAGGTGGAGAGCGGCACGCCGACCACGGTCGCGACGGTCAGCCCCATGAACATGGTGGCGACGGCGCCGGCGCGGCGCTCGGGCGGCACCAGCCCGGCCGCGACGATCGAGCCGACGCCGAAGAAGGCGCCGTGGTGCAGCGAGGTGATGACGCGCGCCGCCAGCAGCATCTCGTAGCTGCCGGCCATCGCCGCCATCAGGTTGCCGAGCGTGAAGATGGCGGTCAGCAGGATCAGCAGGCTCCGCCGCGGCAGCCGCCGCGTCGTCAGCGTCATCAGCGGCGCGCCGAGCATGACGCCCAGCGCATAGGCGCTGACCAGCAGGCCGGCCGTCGGGATGGAGATGCCGAGGTCGCCGGCGATCACCGGCAGCAGACCCATCGGCGCGAATTCGGTCACGCCGATGGCGAAGGCCCCGGCCGAAAGGGCCAGGAGTCCTGGATTGCGGGTCATTCGGATTGCCTTGCAGCAGGTCGCGGGAGGGCCGGCGCGCGGCCGGTCCGCATCCCGCGACGGGGGCCCGCGGGGGGCCGTGTTTCGAGGTCGGCGCAAAGATGCTACAGCCGGACCCGCTTGACTACGCCACGCGGTTGGAAAGGATCTTTGCGATGGACGCAAAACTGGCGGCGCGGGCGGATCGGGCGCGCGACCTTGCCCTGTTCGCCGCGGTGGCCGAGCAGGGCAGCTTTTCGGCCGCCGCCCGCGCGCTGGAGCTCAGCCCCTCGGCGGTCAGCCGCGGCATCGACCGGATCGAGGCGCGGCTCGGCGTGCGGCTGCTGCTGCGTTCGACCCGGGCGCTGGCGCTGACGGCGGAGGGCCAGGCCTATCGCCAGGCGGCGCGGCGCATCCTGGGGGAACTCGACGACGCCGAGCAGCGCATCGCTGACCAGGGGGCGCCGCGCGGCCGGCTGCGGGTCAGCGCCTCGCTGGCGCATGGGCGGCTCTGCGTCGTGCCGCTGCTGCGCGACTTCGCCGCCCTCCACCCGTCGATCCTGGTCGACATCTCGCTGACCGACGCGCTGGTCGACATCGCCGGCGGCCAGGCGGACGTCGCCATCCGCTTCGGCCCGCTGGCCGACAGCGCGCTGACCGCCCGCAAGCTGGGCGAGGGCGGCCGCGTCATCGTCGCCGCCCCTGGCTACCTGGCCCGCCACGGCACGCCGCGCCGGCCGGAGGACCTGCTGGCGCACAATTGCCTGAACTTCAACTTCCGCCGCGCCGAGGCGACCTGGCCGTTCCGTCGCGGCGAGCGGGTCTTCGCGCTCGACATCCGCGGCGGGCTGGAGGCGAACAACGGCGAGACGCTGGGGCAGCTCGCCCTGCTCGGCCTGGGCGTCACCCGGGTCGGGCGGTTCAGCGTCGCCGCCGATATCGCGGCCGGGCGGCTGGTGCCGCTGCTCGAGGACTTCAACCCCGGCGACACCGAGCCGCTGCACGCGCTCTTCGTGGGCGGCGCCAACATGCCGGCGCGCGTCCGCGTCTTCGTCGACTTCCTGGCCGGGCGGCTGACCGGCGCGCTGGCCTGAGGCGGCGGGGAGGGCGCGGCGCGGCGCCCAGCCTGCCGGCCGCAGCGCCGCGAGGAAGAAGCCGGCGACGCGGGCGACGGCCTGCTCGGTCGCCCGCGCATCGCCCTCCGCCACGAGGCGGCGGCCGGAGCCGTCGGGATGCGGCAGCCGCGCCGTG
>NZ_MLCO01000008.1 GCF_001982615.1 Teichococcus deserti
TGCGCCTGGATGGTGACGTCGAGCGCGGTGGTCGGCTCGTCGGCCACCAGCAGCTCCGGCTCGCCGGCCAAGGCCATCGCGATCATCACGCGCTGGTTCTGCCCGCCGGACAGCTCATGCGGATAGGCGTCCAGCCGCCGCGCCGGGTCGGGCATGCCGACGCGCTCCAGCAGGCGCCTAGCCTCGGCGCGCGCCGAAGCGCCGTCCATGCCGCGATGCAGCCGCAGCCCCTCGGCGATCTGCCGGCCGATGCGGTGCACCGGGTTCAGGCTGCTGGCCGGATCCTGGAAGATCATGGCGACGCGGCGGCCGCGCACCTGGTCCAGGGTGGTGGGGGCAGCGCCGACCAGCTCCTGCCCCCCCAGCGTCACGCTGCCGCCGACCCGCGCCTTGGCGGGCAGCAGGCCGAGGGCGGCAAGCCAGGTGACCGACTTGCCGCAGCCGCTCTCGCCGACCAGCGCCACGGCCTCGCCCCGGTGGATCGCCAGGTCGACGCCGCGCAGCGCCGGCAGGCCGTCGAAGCTGACCGAAAGCCCGCGGATCTCGACGAGCGGCTCGGCCATGCTCAGCCCTTCCAGTTGCCGGCGCGGAAGTCCATGGCGAAGGCCGGCGCCGCCTTCCAGCCGATCTCGCGGCGCTTGGCCGTGAAGGTCGCGTTCTGGTGCAGCACCGTGTAGGCCGGGTCCTCGCGCTCGCAGATCTCCAGCATGCGGCGGAAGACCTGCTTGCGGCGGGCGCGGTCGGTCGAGGTCTCGAGCTCCACCGACAGCCTGGTCATCTCGTCGTTGCGCCACTCGCCGACCTGCTGCTGCTGGCCGTTCGGCCCGTGCTGGTTGACGATGGAGGAGACGGGATCGTTGTAGGGGGCGCTGTTCGACCAGTCGCGGATGGCGCGGGTGTTGCTGCGCTCCAGGATCTGCGACCAGTTCTCCTTCATCTCGATCTGGACGTTCAGGCCGACCTGCTTCCACATCTCGACCAGGATCTGCGCCGTCGGCGTCTGGTTGGTGTAGTAGTTGTTGAGCAGGCGGTAGGGGATCGGGTCGCCCTTGTAGCCGGCTTCCTTCAGCAGGCGCTGCGCCTCGGCCGGGTCATACTTCGGCACTTCCCAGTCGGCGACATACATGTCGGCATAGTAGTCCCACTGCAGGCCGCGGGGGACCACGGTGCGGCCGGCCCAGAGGCTGTCGACGATGGCCTGGCGGTCGATCGCATGGGTGAAGGCGCGGCGGACGCGGGCATCGACCAGCTGCGGGTGGTTCTTGTCGAAGCAGGTCAGGCGGTGGTTGAGGATGGTGCCGCCCTGCACCTCGTAGCGGCGGTCGCCCTCGATGCCCTCGATCTGGTCGGGCGGAATGTCGCAGGCGAACTGCACCTCGCCGGAGCGCAGCATGTTGATGCGCGCGGAAACCTCCGGCACCTCGATGAAGCGGATTTCTCTCAGGGGCGGCCGGCCGCCCCAGTATTCGTCATGGGCGACCAGACGGAGGGATTGATCGGCGCGGAACTCGGCGACCTTGTAGGGGCCGGTCAGGATCGGCTTGCGCGCCCAGTCGAACCAGGTCTCGCATTCGATATAGGCGCGCTTGCTGATGATCTGCGCGCCGTAGCGCGACAGGCGGCCTTCCATGGTGACGTCGGGCGTCGCGTTGTGGAAGCGCACCGTGTATTTGTCGACCACCTCGACGCGCTGCAGCGCCGGGAAGGAACGGCGCGCCACGGCAGGAACCTCGGCCGGCAGGTCGCGGCCGGCGCGCGTCGGGATGCGGTCGCCGCTGATCGCGATGGTGCGGCCATCGGCCACCGGCAGGGTGTCGCCGAACATCCGCTCCGGGCCGAAGGTGAAGGCCACGTCCTCGGCCGTCATCTCGTCGCCGTTGTGGAACTTCACGCCCTGACGCAGCTTCAGCTCGACGACGTTGTCGCTGATGCGCTTCCATTCGGTGGCGAGCTCCGGCACGGCCTTCAGGCCGCCCAGCCAGTCACGGCCGATCAGCCCTTCCCAGAGCGAGGAGAAGAGCACGCGCTCGCCCACGTTGGACTGCTCGCGCAGGACTTCCAGCGTGTTGGAGTTGCTGATCTTCTGCACCGCGATGGCGATGCTGGGGCGGCGGTCGGCGCCGGTGGACTGCGCGATGGCGAAGCGGGGCAGGACGCCGGCGGCGCCGAGCGCGCCGGCACCGAGCAGCAGGGAACGACGGTTGGCGAGCATCAGCTGCGCTCCTCGAGGCCACGGGGGGTGGACCGGAAATGGGTCAGGGTGCGTTCGGCGTGGCGCATGCGGTGCGACAGCGCCTTCTGGGCATAGGTCGCGACGGTCGCGGCATGGGCCGGATCGGCGGCGAGATTCGTGTACTGGTCGGGATCGGCCTTCAGGTCGAAGAGCAGCGGCGGCAGGCCGGAGAAATGGACATATTTCCACGCCTCGTCCTGCACGACGCAGAGCGAGCAGTCGTCCTTGTCGAGGCCGAGCGCCGTCTCCGGCTGCGAGTAATGGATGTCGCGGAAGTCGTATTCGTAGAACAGATGATCGCGCCAGTCGGCCGGCTTGCCCTGCTGCACCAGCGGCAGCAGCGCGCGGCCGTCGCAGGCCCGCGGCGTGCGGCCGCCGAGCCATTCCAGGATGGTCGGCAGCACGTCGACGCTTTCGGTGAAGGCCGATTCGATGCGGCCGGCCGAGTGCGGCGCCTCGGGGTCCTTGATCACCAGCGGGATGCGGAAGCTTTCGTCGTGATAGCCGATCTTGCCCAGCAGGTAGTGGTCGCCGAGCTGCTCGCCATGGTCGGAGGTGAAGATGATCAAGGTGTCATCCCACTGCCCGGTCTGCTCGAGATACTCGAAGACTTGGCCCAGGGCATCGTCGATCTCGGTCATCAGGCCCGCATAGGTGGCGCGCATCTGACGGATGCTTTCCTCGGAAAGCTCGGTCGCAGCACCGCCGGCGCCATGGAAGAAGGAGCCCTGGCTGATGCCGCGCAGGTAGAAGTCGAGCAGCGGGTGCTGGCCGGCCTCTTCCTGCCAGTCAGGCTTGCGCACCGGCGCCGGCATGTTGGCCGGGCTGTACATGGTGTTGTAGGGCTCGGAGGCGATGAAGGGCGGATGCGGCCGCCAATAGCCGAGATGCAGGAACCACGGCTTGTCGCCCTTGCCCTTCAGGTAGGTGAGGGCGCGCTCGGTGAAGTAGGCGGTGTCCGACAGCTCGGACGGAATGCGCGACGGGCGGTCTGTCGCGCCGGGAACCGAGTCCTCGCCCTCCGGCAGCCAGATATCCTCGCGGTTTTCCGGCAGCTTGAAGCCCTTTTGCGCCAGCCAGCCGAAATAGCCGTCCATGCTCGGCTCGAAGGCGCCGACCGCCCGGAACCCTTCCATCAGGTCGCCCAGGATGGAGAAGCGCGGATCCTTGCCCGGATTGGCGCGCGGGTCCGGGGTCGTCGTGGTGTAGCCGATCAGCGCCGGGTCATAGCCGATCTGCCGCAGCGCCTTGGCCAGGTTCAGGTGGCGCGCATCCAGCGGGATGGTGTTCTGCACCGCCCGGTGGTTCATCAGATACAGGCCGGTCAGCAGGCTGGCCCGCGCCGGGCCGCAGGGCACCGTGGTGGTGACGTGGTTCTTGAAGGTGACGCCCTCGCGGCACAGCCGGTCCAGGTTCGGCGTGCGCAGGAAGTCAGCCCCCAGCACAGGCATGAAGTCTGCCCGCCACTGGTCCACCACGATCAGCAACACGTTCTTGCGGCGCGCCATGTTCAAGCCTGTCCCACCCGTTCTGCGATGGGCGGACCGCTTAGACCGCAGCCCTGACAGCGGGATGACAGACGGGTTGCAGGATGATGACACCTGCCGGAAGATGGCTGCACGTCACTTTCGCGGGGTCGCGGGTTGACCGATGCACGAGGCCCCGTGGCACAATGGCAAATAGCACGCGCCCAAGCCGGAGGATCGCCCCATGCCGCATGACGGTCTCAACCATTCCGATCTGCATGTGGATCCGCCGGCCGATGGCTGGAAGCATTCCGGCGTCCGCGTCATCCCGGCCGACAGCCTGGACACCAACACCGCCTCGACCCCCGGCATGAACCGGGCCGCCGCGATCAATGCCGCCCGGGTCGGCGCGCAGAAGATCTGGGCTGGCACGGTTCACATCCATGCCAAGGCCAAGACCGGCGCGCATCACCATGGCGCGCTGGAAAGCGTCATCTACGTGATCCGCGGCCGCGCCCGCATGCGCTGGGGCGAGAAGCTGGAATTCGTCGCCGAGGCCGGCCCGGGCGACTTCATCTACGTGCCGCCCTATGTTCCCCACCAGGAGATCAACGCCTCGGAGGAGGAGACGCTGGAATGCGTCCTCGTCCGCAGCGACAACGAGGCGGTGGTGGTGAACCTGGACATCGAGCCGGTGGAGAAGCCGGAGAACGTGCCCTGGATCGACCCGATCCATAAGGCGCCGTAAATAAACGAAAGCGGTCGCGGGATACACGCGATCGAAGGTTGTAGAGGCTGCGCGCGCGCCACACATTTCCTGGCATGGCGCCGCGCATCACCACCCTGACCCTGAACCCCACCATCGACCTGGCCTGCCAGGCCGAGAAGGTGCATCCCGTCCGCAAGATCCGCACCACGGATGAACGCCAGGATCCCGGCGGCGGCGGCGTCAACGTCGCCCGCGTGGTGCAGGAGCTCGGCGGCGACACCGAGGCGGTCATCCTGGCCGGCGGCGTCACCGGCCATTTCCTGGTCGAGCTGCTGCAGGAAATCGGCCTGCCGCACCGCGCCATCCCCATCGCCGGCCGCACCCGCATCAGCCAGACCGTGCTGGACCGCAGCATCGGCGAGGAATTCCGCTTCGTCCCCGAAGGCCCCGAGGTCGCCGAGAGCGAATGGCGCGCTGCCCTGGACGCGCTGGACCATCTGCCGGAAGGCGACTGGCTGGTCGCCAGTGGCAGCCTGCCGCGCGGCGTGCCGGAAGACTTCTATGCCCGTGTCGCCGCCATCGCCCGCAAGCGCGGCCTGCACCTGGTGCTGGACAGTTCCGGCCCGGCGCTGCGGGCCGGCATCGGCCAGGGCGTGACCCTGATCAAGCCCAGCCAGGGCGAGTTCGAATCTCTGGCCGGCCGCTCGCTGCGCGAGCCCGGCGCGCTGGAGGCTGCTGCCGCCGAGGCGGTGCGGCAGGGCGCGGCCAAGCTCATCGCCGTGACCCTCGGCCATGAGGGCGCGCTGTTGGCTTCAAGCGAAGGGGTGCTGCGGCTGCCGGCGCTGCCCGTCACCGTGCGCGGCGCGGTCGGCGCCGGCGACAGCTTCGTCGCCGCGATGACGCTGGCGCTGACCCGGGGCGCCGCGCCGCACGACGCCTTCGCCTGGGGCATGGCTGCCGGCGCCGCCGCGGTCTCCAATGCCGGCACGGCGCATCCGACCCGCGCCGAGGTCGAGGGGCTGAGGCAGAAAGTCCAGCTGCCCGCCCGCGTTTGAATCTTACCGGCATCGCATCATGCGCGGCATTGTGTTATCGGACGGCCCCTTGGCCTGACCTTGACCGTCCCGCCGGACGGCGGGCCGGGTCTTCCCGCATCCCCCGACGGTCAAGGTCGCCGATTGCGCATCCTGAAGCTCCTGTTCCGGCGGGCCTGGCCCGCCCTGGCTGGTGGAGAAACGGCCCCGGCGCCCCGCCCGGTGCCGGAGGCCGAGCTGGCGCTGCTGCGTGAGCGGGACCGGTTGCAGGCGCTGCTCGACATCAATTCCGACTGGATCTGGGAGGTGGACGCCGCCGGCCGCTACACCTTCGTCTCGGCCCATGCCGAGCTCCTTCTGGGCTTCCATCCGGAGGAGATCCTCGGCCGCACCCCCTTCGACTTCATGCCGCCCGCGGAGGCCGAGCGCGTCGGTGCCATCTTCGGCGGCATCGTCGCCCGCCGCGCGCCCTTCTCCGGCCTGCTGAACCGCAACCGCCGCGCCGACGGGCGGGAGGTGGTGCTGGAAACCAGCGGCATCCCGCTGATCGCCGGCGACGGCACGCTGATCGGCTATCGCGGCATCGACCGCGACGTCACCGAGCGGGAGGAGCGGGCCGGGCGCATCGCCTATCTGGCGCGGCATGATGCCCTGACCGGCCTGGCCAACCGCCCCGAATTCATGGCGCGGCTCGAGGCCTGCCTGGCCGCCGGCCGGCCCGCCGCCCTGCTGCTGCTCGACCTCGACTTCTTCAAGGAGGTCAACGACCAGCTCGGCCATGCCGGCGGCGACGCGCTGCTGCGCCAGGTCGCGGCCCGGATGCGCGACGCCCTCTCCCCCGGCAGCCTCTGCGCCCGGCTGGGCGGCGACGAATTCGCCATCCTGAAGGAAGGGGTGGGGGAGGCCGAGGCCCTGGCCGCCGCGGCGCGCCTCGGCGCCGCGCTGTGCGAACCTTACCAGCTGGAGGCGCGCCAGGCGGTGATCGGCGTCAGCCTGGGACTGGCGCTGGCGCCGCGCCACGCCGGCAGCGCCGATGCCCTGCTGCGCTGCGCCGACCTTGCCCTCTACCGCGCCAAGGAAGAGGGCCGGGGCGACGTCTTCCTGTACGATTCCGGGTTGGAGGCGCGGCAGCGCGCCGACGAGGGCATGGAGGCAGCGCTGCGCCGGGCGCTCGCCGAGGGCGAGATCGACCTGCTCTACCAGCCGGTCTTCGCCGCCGAGCGCCGCCGCATGGCCGGCTGCTGCGTCATGCCGCGCTGGCGCCACCCGCTGCAGGGCGCCATCCCGGCCGAGACCTTCTTGGCATTGGCCGACCGCACGGGGCTGGTGCTGCCACTCGGAGAAATGCTGCTGCGCCGGGCCTGCCTGGCGGCGCTGTCCTGGCCGGCCGCCTGGCGCCTGACCGTGCCGGTGACCCCGGTGCAGCTGCGCGACCCCGGCTTCTGCGGCATGGTGGCCGCGGTCCTGGCCGAGACCGGGCTGGCCCCGGCGCGGCTGGAGATCGCCGTCGGCGAGGCGGTGCTGGGCGCTGCCCCGGCCGAGGTGCCGCGCGCCCTGCGCAGGCTGCGCGCCGAGGGCGTCGGCCTGGCGCTGGACCGCTTCGGCGAGGGTGCCACCTCGCTCGCCGCCTTCCAGCGCTTCCGCTTCGACCGGCTGCGCCTGGCGCCGATGCTGGTGCGCGATGTCGAGCGCGAGCCGGCCGCCAGCCTGGTCACCGCCATCGCCCTGCTGGGCCAGCGTCTCGGCCTCGGCGTCAGCGCGGTGGGGGTCGAGAGCAAGGGCCAGCTCGCCGCCGTGCTGGCCGCCGGCTGCACCGAGCTGCAGGGCCCGGCTTTGGCCGATGCGGTGGAGGAGGCGGCATTGCGCCCGCTGCCCTGGCCGAGACCTCCTGGACGGGAAGCCGCGCCGCCGTCGCTCGCGGCCGGGTGAGCTTTTCCACCGGTTTCTTTTTTGCGCTCCCTTGCGCGCGAGCGGTGCCAAAGCCTTAATCCGGCCGCCCCGGCCTCGCCCCTTCTGCGAGGCCGGCAAGGGGAGGAACAACCCATCATGCGCCCGCTGGCTCTCACCGGCCTCGGCGGCCTCGCTGCCGCCTTTCTGTCCGTCGTCACCCCGGCTCTCGCCCAAGCGCCCTCCGCCGACGCGGTGGCCGCCATCCGCGCGCGCGGCGCGCTGGTCTGCGGCGTGACCCCCTCCACCGTCGGCTTCGCGACGCCGGGCACCGATGGCCGCTTCCGCGGCATCGATGCCGATTACTGCCGCGCCATCGCGACGGCGGTGCTGGGCGACGTGGAGAAGGTGCGCATCGTGCCGACCACGACGCAGCAGCGCTTCACCCAGCTGCAGTCGGGCGACATCGACGTGCTGTCGCGCGTCACCACCTGGACGCTGGGCCGCGAGGCGGCGCTGGGCCTGGTCTTCGTCGGCACCAATGTCTTCGACGGCCAGGGCTTCATGGTGAAGAAGTCGCTCGGCATCAGCTCGGCCAAGGAGCTGAACGGCGCCACCATCTGCATGCAGCCCGGCTCGACCACCGAGCTGAACGCGGCCGACTGGTTCCGCGCCCAGGGGCTGAGCATGACCCCGCTGCTGATCGAGGACATCGACGAGGTCCGCAAGGCCTTCTTCTCCGGCCGCTGCGACGCCTACAGCACCGATTCCACCACGCTGGCGGCGCTGCGCTACAACCAGGGCGCCAATGCCGACCAGTTCGTGGTGCTGCCGGAGCTGATCTCGAAGGAGCCGCTGAGCGTCGCCATCCGCAAGGGCGACTGGCGCTTCTCCGACATCGCCCGCTGGACCCACTTTGCCCTGCTGACCGCGGAGGAGCTCGGCCTGACGGCGGCGAATGTCGACCAGCAGGCGGCCAGCACCAACCCGGACGTGCAGCGCTTCATCGGCCGCAGCGGCGATCTGGGCAAGATGCTGGGCCTGGAGCCGGACTGGGCAGTGCGCGTGATCAAGGCCGTCGGCAACTATGGCGAGATCTGGGAGCGCAACCTGGGCCCGATTGGCATCCCGCGCGGCATGAACAACCTGTGGAACAAGGGCGGCCTGCAATACGCGCCCCCCATGCGCTGATCTGAGACCTGGGCGTCGGTTCAGCCGACGCCCAGCTTCCGGCGCAGCCTGGCCCGTGGGTCGGCGGCTGCCGCGGCGCGAAGCCGGCCCTGCAGCGCCTCGATATAGTTCTCCCGCGTCCGCCGGATATGCCGGTCCAGGATCTCCGCCAGGTCTTCGGCGGCGGTGCCGCCGAACAGCGTCACCATCCGCGCATGGTCGCCGAGCGAGCGCGCCGGCTCGCCCTGGCTCAGCACCGCCAGATGGGTGCGCAGCGCCGAGACGCGGCCCAGGCACATGTCATAGGCCTGGGTCAGGTAGCGGTTGCCGCATTGCGCGAAGAAGGCCAGGTGGAAGCCCATGTCGGCGCGGCCGTAGCGCTTCATGTCGTCGGCCGCCGCGGCCGCCTGCATCTCCTCCAGCGCCGCGGCGAGGGCCGCATGGGTCTCGGCCCGGGCGCGCTCGAAGGCCAGGCAGGCGGCCTTCACCTCGAGCAGCGAGCGGTACTCGCAGAGCTCGACGATATCCGCCTCGCTCGGGCTGAAGACGAAGGTGCCGGATTTCGGCACGACGCTGACCAGCCCCTGGGTCTGCAGCAGCCGCAGCGCCTCGCGGACCGGCGTGCGGCTGACCCCGAAGGCGGCGGCGAGGGCGTCTTCCGACAGCGCCTCGCCCAGGTCGACATCGGCGGAGATGATGGCGCCGCGGATGCGATCGGCCAGCCGCGCGCCGAGCGACGGCGCCCGCTTCGTCTGATCCGGCATCCGCGACTCCCCCGCTGCCATGTCCCGCCGCCTATTTAAGCGTCGCGCCGCGCCTTGAGCGAGAGGCAGATCAGGCAGCCGATCACCGGGAAGACCGCCAGCGCCAGCAGGGAATAGGTGAAGCTGCCGGTGCTCTCGCGCACCCAGCCCACCAGGGTCGGGCCGAAGAAGCCGCCGAGCTGGGCGAAGCCGTTGATGGCCGCCAGGCCACCCGCGGCGGCCGCCCCGGTCAGGAACTGCGTCGGCAGCGTCCAGAACACGCCGAGCGTGGCCCAGAGCACGAAGGCGGCGCAGCAGAGCAGCGCCAGCCCGATCAGCGGCGTCGGCGCGAAGGCGCTGGCCGCCAGGAACAGCCCGCCGAACAGCCCGCTCAGCGCCGTGTGCAGCTTGCGCTCGCCGGTGCGGTCGGAATTGCGGGCGATGACGATCAGCCCGATGGCGGCGAAGACGAAGGGGATGGCCGAGACCAGCCCGGTCTGCAGGTTGGTCAGCCCGCCGATGCTCTTGACGATCTGCGGCAGCCACAGCACCACGCCATAGATGGCGATGCCGTTGCACATATAGACCAGGGTCAGCAGCCAGACCCGGCTGTCGCGGAAGATGGCGCGGAAATCCTCCATGCCATGGCCGGCGACGGCGCTCTGCTCCTGGCGCAGCTCGGCCACCAGCCAGTCGCGCTCGGCGGGGGTCAGCCAGTGGCGGTCCTGCTCCGGCCGGTCGACCAGGTAGAAGAAGGTGACGACGCCGAGGATGATGGCGGGCGCCCCTTCCAGCAGGAACATCCACTGCCAGCCCGAGAAGCCGGCGAAGTCATGCGTGCTGCTGATCAGCCAGCCCGAGAGCGGCGCGCCGATGACGGAGGACAGCACCGTCGCCGTCATGAAGCCGGCCACCGCCCGGCCGCGCTCCTTCGCCGGGAACCAGTAGGTCAGATAGAGCAGGATCCCGGGCGCGAAGCCGGCCTCGGCGACGCCGAGCAGGAAGCGCAGGATGTAGAAGCTCCAGGGCCCGGCGGTGAAGGCCATGGCGCAGGAGATGATGCCCCAGGTCACCATGATCCGGGCGATCCAGATGCGCGGGCCCACCTTGTGCAGGATCAGGTTGCTCGGCACCTCGAAGGCCATGTAGCCGAGAAAGAAGATGCCCGCGCCGATGCCGAAGATGCGCGGCGTCAGCCCCAGCTCCTCGTTCATCTGCAGCGCCGCGAAGCCGACATTCACGCGGTCGAGGTAGTTGATGATGAACAGCACGAAGCAATACAGCACGATGCGCGTGTAGAGCTTCTTCATGGTGCCGGCACGAAGCCCGGGCGGGGCCTCCGTCAGGGGCAGGGCAGTGGACATGCTTTCCTCCTCGCAGGCCGCGGTCGGGCGTCGTGCGGGAGAGGGGCCCTGCCAAGCCGGGACGGGGGCCGGCGCGGTTCCTGGGACATTCCTCGCACGTGCCACACCTTCCCGGGCGGCTTTGGCAGCAGGCTAGCCGGCTTGCTTCTGGAACACAAGAACATGTATCCTAGATGAAAGCCAAAGCCCCGAAGGAAGCGCCCGCATGACCCAGCCTGCCCCCAGCCTCGCACCCGACGCGCTGCACGGCGCCGTCGTCCTCGTCACCGGCGGCGCCTCCGGCATCGGCGGCGCTATCGTCGACGCCGTGCTGGCCCATGGCGGCAAGGCCGTGGTCTGGGACCTGCGCGCGCCGCCCGGGATGCGTGCCGATGTCCACGCCGCCCAGGTCGATGTCAGCGACGCCGGCGCCGTCGCCGCCGCGGCACGGGCGTTGCCCGAGGCCTTCCGCCCCACCCACCTGGTCAACAATGCCGGCATCATCGGCAAGCGCATGCCGCTGGCCGAGATGGAGGCCGAGGAAATCGACCGAGTCCTCTCGGTCAACCTGAAGAGCGTGCTCTACTGCACCCGCGCCTATCTGGGCGCCCGCGCCCCGCATCCGCATGCCTCGATCGTCAACCTGTCCTCGATCGCGGCGCGCACCGGCGGCATGCCGGGCAACGCCCTCTACGCCACGACCAAGGGCGCCATCGCCGCCCTGACCCGCGCGAGCGCCAAGGAGCTGGCCCCCGGGATCCGCGTCAACGCGCTGGCTCCCGGCATCATCGACACGCCGATCCAGCAGGACAGCCTCGGCGACCGTGCCAAGCTGGCCGAGATCGCCAGGGTCATCCCGCTGCAGCGGGTGGGCGGGCCCGAGGAAGTGGCGCAGGCTGCGCTCTGGCTGCTGTCCGGCGCCTCGGCCTATGTCACCGCGACCATCATCGACGTCGCCGGCGGCCGCTGACGCCATCACGGGAGGAAAAACAGGAATGACCGAGACCACGCCCGGCGCCCGGCTGCGCGCCGCCATCGCTTCGGGCCGCATCGTCCAGGCCCCCGGGGCGCCGGATTCGCTGACCGCCCGGCTGGTGCAGCGCGCCGGCTTCCCGGCGATCTACATGACCGGCCTGGGCGCCACCGCCAGCCGCCTCGGCACGCCGGATATCGGCCTGCTCAGCCAGACCGAGATGACCGAGCACGCCCGCAACATGACCCGCTGCGTCGGGATCCCGGTGATCGCCGACGCCGACACCGGCTATGGCGGCCCGTCCAACATCCACCGCACGGTCCGCGAATACATCCAGGCCGGCGTCGCCGCCATCCACCTGGAGGATCAGGTGGCGCCGAAGCGCTGCGGCCAGCTGGCCGGCATCCGCCTGGTCGACGCGGACGAAAGCGCCGCACGCCTGCGCTGCGCCGTGGAAGCCCGCGGCAGCTCCGACATGATGATCATCGGCCGCACCGACGCGCTGGGCGCGGCCGGCATGGACGAGGCGCTGCGCCGGGCGCGACTCTACCAGGAAACCGGCGTCGACCTGGTCTTCGTCGACGGCATCAAGAAGATCGCCGAGATCGAGGCCGTGGCGAAAGCCATCCCCGGCCCCAAGGTGGTCTCCATCGTCGACGGCACCGAGACCGTGGCGCTCTCCGCCGACGAGCTGCAGGCGTTGGGCTTCTCCGTCGTGCTCTACGCCGTCAGCACGCTGTTCTCGGCGGCAAAGGCGATCAGCGAGACGCTGTCCGTGCTGAAGTCCGCCGGCACGCCAAAGGGTCGGGCCGAGGCGATGATCTCCTACGGCGAATTCTGCGAGATCGTCGATCTGCCGTTTCATCAGCAGTGGGCCGATAAGTTCGGGGGATAGAGAAGCGGCTTGAAGGTCGGGGGAATGAATTCCCCCGCACCCCCATCTTTCTTCTGATCACCGGCCTTTTGCACACCTGCGCCCCAACGGCGCCCACACCAAGGCATCATGGTGGGGCGCCATTTTCATATAGGAACAGCGCGTCCTCAAAGGTCGCGCTGGCGCCGGGCCCTTTCACCGACTGTCTTCACGTGGACACGGCAGTCTGAAAGAAAAAAGATGGGGTCCAGGGGAATTCATTCCCCTGGCCTACCCCTGTCTTCCCTTCACCCCAACCCTGCTGAATCTCCACAGCCCTCGCCCTGGCGACGATAGACCTGCAACCCGTCGACGACCGCGATCTGCCGGTAGCGCGCCCAGATTGCCGCGAAGCCGGCATTGGCCTGGGACAGGATGGCCGGGTAGTTCATCGCCTCGCCGCGGCGGTCGACGACGACCAGGTCGGGGCAGCCTTCCATGAAGTCCTGCACCACCCAGTGGCGGATCGGCCATTCGTCCGGGGCGACGCCGCCGTCCTGGCGGGCGCGCCAGATCTCGCCGCGCAGCGCCCACATCGAATCGAAGCGCGAGGCCCAGGTGACGTTGGTGTTGTTCACCACCGGGAAGCCCAGGCCGATCCACTCGGAGAAAGCCATGTAGCTGCGCACCTTCTCGCGGCGGATCAGGCGCTCCAGCCGGACCTCGGTGGTCTGGTCGGGCTCGACGGCCAGGACCAGGCGCTCATAGATGCGGCCGGAGGTCTGCTGCACGTAGAGGGTCAGCGGCAGCATGGCCAGCGCCACCAGCGCCCAGCGGAAGCGCAGGGTCGGGCCGCGGCGGAGCGCCACGTCGGCGCACCAGAAGACCAGGGCGAAGGTCACCGCCATCAGCGCCGGGATGCGGTGGTAGAACCAGTTCTTGCCGTCCATGAACATGGCGATGGTGGCCGCCGCGGCGAAGGCGGTCAGCACCAGCATGACGCCGGAGGCAGCACCCCCGCGGTCGGTGCGCCAGGTCAGCACCAGGCAGGTGGCCAGGCCGAGCAGCAGCACCCAGGATTCGCGCGCCAGCTGCAGCGGGCCGGTGTCGGTGCCGCCATAGAGGGTCAGCGCCAGGGGCACGGCGCGCTCGATGAAGGCGGGGACGAACCAGACGATGCTGGCCAGGTACAGCAGGCCTGCGAGGCCCGCGACCAGCGGCGCCAGGCGGATGCGGAAGCCGCGATGCAGCCAGCCGGCCAGCTCGACGGCGGCCAGGCAGATGACGTAGCGCGGCTTCAGCGCGACACCGAGCCCGGCCAGCACGCCCGCGCCGAGCGACATGCCGATCGACGACTTCTGGCCTTCCAGCGTGCGGATCAGCAGCGCCAGGTGCGGCAGCACGGCGATGACCATCAGGTGCTCGCGCTGGCCGAACTCGACGCCCGGCATGACCAGCAGCACGCTGGCGATGGCGGCGAAGGTGGCGGGGCGGTGGTCGAAGACCGGCGAGGTGCCGCGCAGCAGCCCGGCCACCGTCCAGGCCGAGCCCAGCGCGGCGGCGGCGATCATCGGCAGCGCCACCTGCTTCGAGGTCAGCCCGGTCAGGTCGGCCAGCATCACCGGCAGGGCGCTGAGCCAGATGATCAGCGGCGGATTGACCTCGACCAGGTCGATATAGAGCTCCTGCCCGCGCAGCCACTGGCCGGCGACCCAGAGCAGCCAGGCCAGGTCGTCCTTCATCGGCGTGCGCAGCAGGGCGAAGAGCACCATGCCGAGGCAGGCGGCGACGATGCCGACGCAGATCGCGGTGCTGCGGAGGCCGGCGCCCAGGCGCGGCCTGCCGGGCGCCAGGCTTTGCGGCGCCTCTGGGAAGCTGAAGCTCAAGCGAAACCCCCTCACCCTCGGCCGCGGACGTTCACCGTCCTGACCCGCCGAGGCTCACCTCGCATTTTGGTGAGAATGCGGCAAAACCGGTGCCGAAGCGAGGCCGAAGCGGCAATTTCATTCGCTTTTCGGCCCGCTTCCATGCCGGGGAAAACCGGCCTCAGGCGGCGGCTTTGACGGCCTCCGGCAGGCCCAGCATGCTGCGCGCCACGGCTTCCGCCATCTTGATGCCGTCCACCCCGGCCGAGAGGATCCCGCCGGCATAGCCCGCGCCCTCGCCGGCCGGAAACAGCCCGCGGGTGTTCAGGCTCTGCCCATCGGCGCCGCGCCTGATCCGCACCGGGGACGAGGTGCGCGTCTCCACCCCCGTCATCACCGCATCGGGCCGGGCGAAGCCCTTGATCTGGCGGTCGAAGGCCGGCAGGGCCTCGCGGATGGCGGCGATCACGAAAGGCGGCATGAAGGCGGCCAGGTCGGTCGGCGTCACCCCCGGCTTGTAGCTGGGCTCGACCGCGCCGAGGCTGGTGGAGGGCCGCCCGGCCAGGAAGTCGCCCACCGTCTGGGCCGGCGCGCGATAGTCGCCGCCGCCGGCGACGAAGGCCGCCTCCTCCAGCCGGCGCTGGAAGTCGACGCCGGCCAGGACGTGGCCGGGATAGTCGCGCTCCGGCTCGATGCCGACGACGATGGCGGCATTGGCGTTGCGCTCGGCGCGCTGGTACTGGCTCATGCCGTTGGTGACGACGCGGCCGGGCTCGCTGGTGGCGGCGACCACCGTGCCGCCCGGGCACATGCAGAAGCTGTAGACCGAGCGGTTGTCGCTGCCGTGGTGCACCAGCTTGTAGTCGGCCGCCCCCAGCAGCTTGTTGCCGGCGGACGGCCCGAAGCGGCATTCGTTGACCATGCGCTGCGGGTGCTCGATGCGGAAGCCGACCGAGAAGGGCTTGGCCTCCATGTAGACGCCGCTCTGCAGCAGCGCCTCGAAGGTGTCGCGGGCGCTGTGGCCGATGGCCAGCACCACATGGTCGGATTCGATGGTGCTGCCGTCGGCCAGCGCCACGCCGCGGATCTGCCGGGCGCCGTCGGCCGCGGTCTCGACCAGGAAGTCGGTCACCCGGCTGCTGAAACGATACTCGCCGCCCAGCTGCTCGATCTCGGCGCGCATATGCTCGACCATCTGCACCAGGCGGAAGGTGCCGATATGCGGCTTGGAGAGGAACAGGATCTCCTCCGGCGCGCCGGCGCGGACGAATTCCTCCAGCACCTTGCGGCCGTGGTGCTGCGGGTCCTTGATCTGGCTGTAGAGCTTGCCGTCCGAAAAGGTGCCCGCGCCCCCCTCGCCGAACTGCACGTTGGATTCCGGGTTGAGCTCCGACCGGCGCCACAGGCCCCAGGTGTCCTTGGTGCGGGCCCGCACCTCCTTGCCGCGCTCCAGGATGATCGGCCGGAAGCCCATCTGCGCCAGCACCAGCCCGGCCAGCAGCCCGCAGGGCCCGGCGCCGATCACCAGCGGCCGCCGCGCATCGCCCGGCGCCGCCCGCCCGACGAAGCGGTACTTCGTGTCCGGCGTCGGCCCGACATGCGGGTCGCGGGCGAAGCGGGCCAGCACCGGCGCCGCGTCGCGCAGGGTGACGTCCAGCGTGTAGATCAGCAGGATCGCGTGCTTCTTCCGCGCGTCATAGCCACGGCGGAAGACATGGATGTCGAGCAGCTCGGCCTCGGCAACGCCAAGACGATCGAGAACAGCCTGCCGGAGAGCCTCCGGCGCATGGTCCAGAGGCAGCTTCAATTCGTGCAGTCGCAGCATCGGGAGGTTTCTATCCACCAGGGTGAGCGATGCGGCGGCGTATAGCGAGGAAGGCAAGGTGAAGGCCAGGGGGAATGAATTCCCCCTGGACCCCCATCTTTTTTCTGATGACCGGCCCTGGCCAGACCTGCGCCTTACCGGCACCGCCGGCAGGCATCGCGGCGGGACGCCGATACACAAGAACGGCGCACCCTCAAAGGTCGCGCTGTCGATTGGCCGTTTCACGTCCCGTCGCCACGTGGACATGGCAATCAGACAGAGAAAAGAAGGGGTCCAGGGGAATTCATTCCCCTGGCCTGCTCCTGTCTTCTCTTCAGTCTGCCGCCACGATCCGCAGCGCCGAGCAGACCGTCTCCACCTGGGCGTCGGACAGTTCCGGGAAGATCGGCAGGCTCAGCACCTCGCGGCTGGCGACCTCCGTCTCCGCGCAGCCGGCCGGGCCGACGGGCGTGCGGCCGACATAGGCGCCCTGCAGGTGCACCGGCACCGGGTAGTGGATGCCCGAGCCGACGCCCAGCGCCCGCAGCCGGGCGGCCATCTCGTCGCGGTCGTCGCTGCGGATGACGTATTGGTGGAACACGTGGCCGGCGCCGGCGCGGCGCAGCGGCGGCAGGATGCGGCTGCCGGCGAGCGCCGCGTCGTAGGCGTCGGCGATGGCGGCGCGGCGGGCGTTGCCGGCGGCCAGTAGCGGCAGGCGCACGCGCAGGACGGCGGCCTGCACCTCGTCCAGGCGGCTGTTCACGCCGATGCTGTCCGACAGGTAGCGATGCTTCCAGCCGTATTGGCGCACGGCGGCGATGCGGTCGGCCAGCTCCGGGTCGGCGCAGGCCAGGATGCCGGCGTCGCCCAGGGCGCCCAGGTTCTTGGTCGGGTACAGGCTGAAGGCGGCGGCATCGCCCATCGTGCCGACGACGCGGCCGTCGATGGTGGCGCCATGCGCCTGGGCGCAGTCCTCGATGACGAAGACGCCGGCGGCGCGGCAGGCCTCCATGATCGGGCCCATGGCGCAGGCCTGGCCGTAGAGATGCACCGGGATGACGGCGCGGATCGGCGGCAGGCCCGGCGGCGGGTCTTCCAGGACGGCGGCGAGCTCGTCCGGGTCCATGGTGTAGGTGTCGGGGTCGATGTCGAGCAGCAGGGGCGTGGCGCCCACCATCTCGATGGCGGCGACCGTCGCGACCGCGGTGTGCGAGACGGTGGCGACCGTCATGCCCGGGCCGATGCCCAGGCCGCGGAGGACCAGCATCAGCGCGTCGGTACCGTTGGCGCAGCCCACGGCGCGCGGCAGGCCCAGCCATTCGGCGAATTCACGCTCGAAGGCGGCGCCCTCGGCGCCCAGGATGTACCAGCCCGAGCTCAGCGCGCGCTGCAGGGCGGCGTCGATGGCCGGCTGGTGGGCGCGGTAGGCGGCGCCGGGGTCGGCCTGAGGGACGGTGATCACGGGCATGTCCATCTGCCCATCTCCTTGGGTACCTGTCGCCATTGGGGGCGCGCTTGCTGGTTGTTGTCAGGCGTAGTCGGCGAGGCGCGGGCGGAACCAGTCGAGGCTGCGGCGCAGCCCCTCCGCCAGCGGAACTTTCGGGGCCCAGCCGGTGGCGGCGCGGAAGGCGCTGTCGTCGGTGTGGAAGCTGCCGATGTCGATCGGCGCGCGGTCGGCGGGGAATTCCTTGGTCACGAACGTCCCGCCGCCATGCGCGGCGACGGCGGCCTCGGCCAGCTGCAAGAGCGAGACCGGGGGCGCACCGCCGATGTTGAAGGCCTGGCCGGCGCAGCCAGGGGTCGCGGCCGCGGCCAGGAAGGCCGCGACCACGTCGTCCAGATAGGCCAGGTCGCGCAGCTGCTCGCCGCCCCAGACCTCGAAGGCATCGCCCTCCAGCAGGCGGCGGAACCAGATGCCCAGGAAGGTCTGGCGGGCGTCGCGGATGCGCAGGCGCGGGCCATAGCAATTGGTCAGCCGCAGCGAGACGACCGGGCGGCCCTGCACGCGGCCTTCCATCAGCCAGTACTGCTCGCCCGCCAGCTTGGAGACGCCGTTGGCGTCGGGCGGGTTGATCGGGTGCTTCTCGTCGACCGGCAGGTAGCGCGGGCGGCCGTAGAACTGCCGGGTGGAGGCGTGCACCACCACCGCCTTCGGCGAGCCGGCCCGGAGGGCTGCGATCAGCCGCAGCTGGGCCGTGGCGTTGATCGCCAGGTCGGTCTGCGGGTCCTGCATCGAGCCGGCATGGCTGGTCTGGGCGGCCAGGTTGAAGACCGCGTCCAGCCCCTCGGCCAGCGGGGTGAGCTCGGCGTCGCGCAGGTCGCCTTCGACCAGGCGGATGCCGCTGCCGGCCAGGTTGGCACGGTTCGCGCCACCCTCCGGCAGCATGGCGTCCAGCGCGGTGACCTCGGCGCCGAGGCTGTGCAGGGCGTGGCACAGCCCGCTGCCCAGGAAGCCGGCGCCGCCGGTGACCAGGACGCGCTTGCCTTGCCAGGAGGTACTCTTGCTCGGGGGCAGCTCGGAAGCGGGCATCGGGGTGGAAGCATCTCTCGTGAAGGCGTCAGGCTGTCCCGGCATTGCGGCGGAAGCGCGGCCAAGAGGGGGCCGTGCCGGGGCGAGCATGCCCGGTTCGCGTCCCCAACGGAAGCACCGATCACGAGCGCGCGAGATTTCTTTCGCGAGTTGAAAAACAACAAGAAAACCGGCCGGGGAGGCTGCCCTCCCCGGCCCGATACCGGTCCCGGTGCTAACGGTTCTTGCCGGGGCCGGTCACGCGGCGGCCCTGGCTTCTTCCGGCTGCGGCCCGGCGGCCAGTTCGCGCTGCAGCTGGTCGCGGTCGAGCTCGCCTTCCCAGCGGCTGATGGCGACGCAGGCGACGCCGTTGCCGACCAGGTTGGTCAGCGCGCGGCACTCGCTCATGAACTTGTCGATGCCGATCAGCACGGCCAGCGACGCGATGGGAATGTCCGGGATCACCGACAGCGTCGCCGCCAGCGTGATGAAGCCCGCGCCGGTGACGCCCGAGGCCCCCTTCGAGGTCAGCATCGCCACCAGCAGGATCGTCAGCTCCTGCCCAAGGGTCAGCGGCGTGTTGGTGGCGTATGCCAAAAACATCGTCGCCAGGGTCATGTAGATATTGGTGCCGTCCAGGTTGAAGCTGTAGCCCAGCGGCACGGTCAGCCCGACCACGTTCGGCGCGCAGCCCAGCCGCTCCATCTTGCGCATCACCTGCGGCAGCACGCTCTCGCTGCTCGAGGTGCCGAGCACGATCAGCAGCTCCTCCCGGATATAGTTGAGGAAGCGCAGGATCGAGAAGCCGCAGAAGCGGGCGATGCTGCCCAGCACCAGCAGCACGAAGAGGATCGAGGTGGCGTAGAAGGTCGCCACCAGCTCGCCCAGCCGCAGCAGCGAGCCGATGCCATACTGCCCGATGGTGAAGGCCATCGCCCCGAAGGCGCCGAGCGGCGCTGCCTTCACCACGATCTTCACGATGCCGAAGAAGATCGCCGACAGATGGTCGATGGCATGCGCCACCGGCACCCGCATCTTCTCCGGCAGGGCGTTGATGGCGAAGCCGGTGATCACCGCCAGGAACAGCACCTGCAGCAGGTCGCCATTGACGAAGGCGCCGAAGAAGGTGTCCGGGATGATGTTCATCAGGTGGCTGACGACGCTGTCGCTCTGCGCCCGCTGGGTGAAGCCCTGGATCGCCTTGGCGTCCATCTGCGCCGGGTCGATGTTGAAGCCCGAGCCGGTCTTCAGCACCTTGGCCACGATCAGGCCGATGGCCAGGGCGAAGGTCGAGACCACCTCGAAATACAGGATCGCCTTCAGGCCGACACGGCCCACCTTGCTGGCGTCGCGCACGCTGGCGATGCCATGCACCACGGTGCAGAACACCACGGGCGCGATCACCACCTTGATCAGCTTCACGAAGGCATCGCCCAGCGGCTTCAGCGAAGCCCCCGTCGCCGGGTAGAGGGCGCCCACCAGCACGCCCAGCACGATCGCGATCAGCACCTGCACGTAGAGCAGGCCAAGCCAGCGCCTCAGCATCGTTCCAGTCCTTCGCTACCTGGTCGCGGACATCCCCCCGGGAAGCAGGCAAGCTCCGCCCTGGCCGCCCGCGCGACCTTCGCCGCGGAGCATTCTGGACCGGCAATCATTGCTGCTTTGGAGGACGTCCCGCCTGCCGCCCCGGAACCACCGGGCCGCGGCATGCGGCACGCCTAACGCCGCTGCCCAGGCCGCGTCATGCTTGGACCGCACGCGAAAACCCCCCGGCCGGCGGGCCAGGGGGCAAAAATGCTCTCTTATACAGGACTCTGCGGGCTTTCTGAACGTGGGGTTAAATCCCCGCCACCCGCCCGAAGTCAGGCCTTGGCCAGCGCCACGCCAGTGATTTCCACCTTCCACTTCGGATTCACCAGCGGCGCCTGGATCGTCATCCGCGCCGGCTTGTGCGCCGGATCCAGCCAGGCATCCCAGGCCTTGTTCATCAGGGCCGCATCGGCGATGTCGGCCAGCACGATCTGAATCTGCAGCAACGACCGCTTGTCGACCCCGGCCTCGGCCAGCAGCGCATCGATCTGCGCCAGGATGTCGGCAGTCTGGCCCTCGGCATCCAGGCTGTCGTCGTCGGCCACCTGGCCCGCCAGGAAGACGAAACCGTTCGCCACGGTGGCGCCGGACAGGCGCTGCTCTTCGGCAAGACGGACGATAGGAAGGGTCATCAAACAAAGCTCCCGAACAAAGACCCGGGCAGCCTAAAGCAAAGGCCGGGGGAAGGAATTCCCCCGGACCCCCATCTTTTTTCTATTCTTCAGCCCGCCAGATGCGCCCGGCGCACGAAACGGAACAACAGCCCATCCACCGGGCCGCACAACACCGACACCACCCAGAAGCCGCCCGAGACCAGCACGATCGCGGGGCCGCTCGGCAGGTCCACATGATAGGACAGCAGCAGGCCCAGGTAGCTGGAGACCAGCGCCACAGCGGCCGCCACATAGGCCAGCCCGCCGACGCTGCGCGCCCAGTAGCGGGCCGCCACCGCCGGCAGCATCATCAGGCCCACGGCCATCAAGGTGCCCAGCGCCTGGAAGGCGGCCAGCACGTTCAGCACCAAGAGCCCCAGGAACACCATGTGCCACAACCCGCCGCGGGCGCGGGCAGCGGCGGCGAAGCCCGGATCGAAGCATTCCAGCACCAGCGGCCGCCAGGCGAAGGCCAGCACCACCAAGGTCAGGCTGGCGATCCCCGCCATCATGAACAGCGCCGGGTCATCCACCCCCAGCACGCTGCCGAACAGCAGATGCGACAGCTCCACCGACCCGGCCCGGGTCGAGATCAGCGTGACGCCCAGCGCCAGCGCCACCAGGTAGAGCGCGGCCAGCGCCGCGTCCTCCCGCCCGTTGGTCGCCCGGCTGATCGCCCCCGCCCCCAGCGCCACCACCAGGCCGGCGACGAGCCCGCCGATCGACATGGCGGTGACCGACAGCCCCGCGACCAGGAAGCCGGCGGCGATCCCCGGCAGGATGCCATGCGCCAGCACATCGGCCGTCAGGCTCATCCGCCGCAGCATCAGGAAGACGCCGAGCGGCGGGGCGGCCAGCGACAGCGCCAGGCAGCCCACCAGCGCCCGGCGCAGGAAGCCGAACTCGGCGAAGGGCGCCCAGAGCAGGTCGTGAAGGGACAGGTCGAACATCAGGAAAGGGGATTCAGGCGGCGTCGCGCAGGCAGGCCTCGGCCTCGGCATCCCAGGCCTCGGCCATCATCCGCGCCTTCATGCGGTTGGCGGCCGTCAGCACCTCGGCGGTCGGGCCCCAGGCCACCGGCTCCCGCGCCAGCAGCAGCGTCTCGGGGAATTCGGCACGCACCAGCTCCAGGTCGTGCAGCACCGCCAGGATGGTGCGGCCCTCGCCATGCCAGCGCTTCACCAGCCGGACCAGGTCCTGGGCCGTGCGGGCATCGACGGCGTTGAACGGCTCGTCCAGCAGGATCACCGGCGCGTCCTGCACCAGGAGGCGCGCGAACAGCACGCGCTGGAACTGGCCGACCGACAGGCTGCCGACCAGCCGCGCCTCGAAGCCCTCGAGGCCGACGGCGGCCAGCGCGTCGCGCGCCGCCTGCTTCTCGCCCCGGCTCAGCGCGCGGAAGGCGCCGGCTCGCGCCCAATGCCCGAACAGCACCACGTCCAGGCAGGAGATCGGGAACTGCCGGTCCAGCGCCGCCGCCTGCGGCAGCAGCGCGATCTGCGCGCGCGGCGCCTGCAGCCGGCCTTCCATGCCGGAATGCAGACCGGCGATGGCGCGCAGCAGCGTCGACTTGCCGGCCCCGTTCGGCCCGACGATGGCGGTCAGGCTGCCCGGCGCGAAGCGGCCCGAGCAATGGTGAACCGCCGCCCGCCGCCCATGCGTCAGCGTCAGATCCGACAGAGAGATCTCGTAGCTCATGCCGCCAGCGCCCAGGCCACGCCGCCCCAGAGCAGCGCCAGCAGCAGCGCCGCCAGCGCCAGCCGCGCGGGCGTGCCGGCGGACAGCGCCAGGGGATCGGCGAACAGATCGCGGGGCGAGAGGCTCATGCTGTTACGAGATAACATTTCCTCTGCCCAGGACAAGCCTCGCCAGCGCATGGCTCGGCCGCGATGGAGGGAAAGTCAGCCGGGGGCGCCTCCCGCCGGTGCCCTGGCGACACTACCTTCCGCGGCGATGGATGGATCCGCGCCCCTGCCGCCAGGCCTGCCCCCGGCCCCCCTTGCCGATTCCGAAGCCGAGCTGCGCCGCCGCCTGGCCGGCCACCGCCGCCTGGCCACCGGCCTGCTGGCCGGCATGGGCGGGCTGATGCTCGGCGCCTATGCCCTGCCGCCGGGCTATTGGACGTCCCTGCTGCAGGCCTCGGCCAAGGCGGGGCTGGTCGGCGGGCTCGCCGACTGGTTCGCCGTCACCGCGCTGTTCCGCCGGCCGATGGGCCTGCCCATCCCGCACACCGCCATCATCCCGCGACAGAAGGACAGGCTGGGCCGCGGCCTCGGCCGCTTCGTCGCCAACCACGTCTTCACCGAGGCCGAGCTCGACCGGGTCATGGCCCGCATCGACCTGGCCGGTCTGCTGCGCCGCTACCTGTCCGACCCGGCCAATTGCCGCCCCGCCGCCGAGGCGCTGGCCACCAGCCTGCCCGCCCTGCTGAACAGCCTGGAGGATGGCCGCGCCCGCCGCCTGCTGAGCCGCCTGCTGCCGCGGCTGGTCTCCGGGCCCGGCTCGGCGCGGCTGCTGGCCCGGGCCTTGCGCGCGCTGATGGCCGGCGGCCAGCACCAGGCGGTCTTCGGCCTGGCGCTGGAGCAGATGAAGGCGCTGCTGGCCGCCAAGGAGGAGGATCTGCGCGGCGCCATCCAGGCCCGCGTCCGTGCCGAGGGCGGCGCCTTCGTCGGCTGGCTGGCCGGCGGCACCGTGGCGCGGCGCATCCTGACCGCCATCAACCAGGAGCTCGAGAAGGTCGAGCCCGGCGACAGCGCGCTGCGCCAGGCCTTCGAGACCTGGCTCTCGGCCGAGATCGAGCGCCTCGAGACCGACCCCGAGCGCGCCGCCGCCATTGGCCGGGCGCTGCGCGAGGCGGTGGCGCATCCGACGGTGGCCGCCTGGCTGATGGACCTCTGGGGCCGGCTGAAGGCGATGGTCGCCGCCGATGCCGGCGCGCCGGAGGGCCGCGGCGTCGCGCTGATCGCCGGCCTTTTCGCCAATCTCGGCACCCTGCTGGCGGAGGACGCCGCCGCGAGAGACCGCCTGAACGGCTTCGCCACCCGCGCCGCCCGCGCTGCCCTGCCCTCCGCCCAGGCGCAACTGTCGGACTTCATCGCCGGCGTCGTCGCCCGCTGGGACACCGCGACGGTGGTCGAGAAGATCGAGCTGCGGGTCGGGCGCGACCTGCAATATGTCCGCATCAACGGCACCCTGGTCGGCTTCCTGGCCGGCGGCGCGCTCTATGCGCTGATGCGGGCGATCTTCGGCGACGTCGCCAGCTAGCCAGGAATCATTCGAAGCTGCGCTCGATGGCGGCGATCATGGTGACCAGCCGCTCGACCCGGGCGCGGTCGATCAGCATCGCCTGGCCGGATGGCGGGTCTGCTGCGGCCTCGGCGGCGCGCTGCTGCGGCTCGGCCGGCGGCGGGGCCGCGAACTCGACCAGGCTGGAGCCGATGCGCAGCCCCTCCACCGCCAGGGCACAGGCGAAGGGGCCCTGCGGCGCGTTCACCTGCCGCCGCCAGCAGCCGACGGCATAGCGGCGGCCGGCGGCCGTCCCCTCCAGCGCCCCCTGCACCGCGGCCTGCATCGAGTCCCCCGGCAGCGGCGGCCAGTTCTCCGGCGCCGCGCGGGAGAACAGCCGGTGCGTGCGGTAGAAGCCGGGCAGGAACAGCATGGTCACCTGCAGCGCCTCGAGCTCGGCGCGGCCGGGCGGCAGCAGCCGGCCGCTGCGCTCCTCCAGGCGGAACTGGCACATCGCCATGGCCTCGGGCGGCGCGGTGCTGAGGCAGCCCATCCCTGGCAGCTCCGGCACATGCAGGGTGACGCCCTGCCCGGTCGGCAGCGGCCGCCGCGCCGCGTTGCTGCGCTGCCATTGCGCCAGCGGCACCTCGAGGCCCGAGGGCTCGTCGTCGCAGCCGGCGCCGAACAGCGTCAGCAGCAGCGCCAGCGCGGCGGGCCGGCACCTCAGGGCGCGTCGCATCGACTGTTCATTCATTCTCCCCGGGGTGGTTCTCCCTCGGGCCCCGACCATGCCGGCAGCCGCGGCGGGCCGTCGAGGCCCTGCCCGGTCACCGCTGCGTGCCCCGCCCCGCTGCCGCTCGGCCATCGCCGCACATCGGCGCGAGCGCCGCGACGGCCCACGGGCGCAGGCTTCGACCCGGCGGCCAGAGCGGGTCTTGCGGGTCCTGCATGCCTGCCGCGCCACGCGCCGGCCCCATTGCCGCGCCCCCCTCCGGCAGGCTACACCCCCGGT
>NZ_MLCO01000080.1 GCF_001982615.1 Teichococcus deserti
GGCCAGGGTCTTGGTCAGGTTGTGCACGGCGCCCTTGCTGGCATTGTACCATGCCAGCAAGGGCGCCGTGCACAACCTGACCAAGACCCTGGCCCTCGAGCTGGCGCCGGACCGCATCCGGGTCAATGCCCTGGCCCCGGTGGCCACCGAGACGCCGCTGCTGGCGACCTTCCTCGGCGAGGACACGCCGGAGAAGCGGCGCGAGATGCAGAACATCGTCCCCCTCGGCCGGCTCGGCCAGCCGGCGGATGTCGCGGCCGCGGCGCTGTATCTCGCCTCCGACGAGGCCAGCTTCGTCACCGGCGTGATCCTCGACATCGATGGCGGGCGCAGCGTCTAGGCCGACACGACGGCGCGACGCCGGCCCGTGCGCGACGAAGGCCGGTCCTCCAGGGGAACGACAGGGAATAAGATGGATCAGGTCGAGCAAACGACCATCCGCAAGGTGATCTGGCGGCTGATGCCCTTCCTCGGCGTCTGCTATTTCGTCAGCTGGCTGGACCGGGTGAATGTCGGCTTCGCCGCGCTGCGCATGAACGAGGATCTCGGCTTCTCCGCCACGGTCTTCGGCATCGGCGCCGGCATCTTCTTCATCGGCTACGTGCTGTGCGAGGCGCCGAGCAACCTGGCGATGCGGCGCTTCGGCGCGCGGGTCTGGATCGCCCGGATCATGATCACCTGGTGCATCCTGTCGGGCTGCATGGCCTTCATCACCGGGCCCTGGAGCTTCTACACGGTGCGCTTCCTGCTCGGCATCGCCGAGGCCGGCTTCTTCCCCGGCATGATCTACTACCTGACCACCTGGTTCCCGGCGCAATACCGCGCCCGCGCCTTCGGCTTCCTGATCCTGGTGACGCCGCTGTCGGGCATCATCGGCGCGCCGCTGTCGGGCGCGCTGTTCCACATGCACGGCATCTGGGGCCTGGCCGGCTGGCAGTGGATGTTCATCGTCGAGGCCATTCCCGCCGTCGTCCTCGGCATCGTCACGCTGTTCTACCTGACCGACAAGCCGCAGGACGCGAAGTGGCTGGAGCCCGCCGAGCGGCAATGGCTGACCACGCGGCTGCAGGCGGAAGAGGCCGAGCGCGCGGCCGCGCATTCCGACGGCATCATGGCGGCGCTGAAATCCCCGCGCGTCTGGCTGCTGGGCGCCGTCTATCTCGGCCCGGTCATCGGCCTCTACGGCCTCAGCTTCTGGCTGCCGCAGATCGTGCAGGGGCTGGTGCGCGAATGGGGCATCAGCGATCCCTTCCATATCGGGTTGCTGGCCGCGCTGCCGCCGATCGGCGCCGCCATCTGCATGACGCTGTGGACGCGCCATTCCGACCGCACCGGCGAGCGGCTGTGGCATACCGTGCTGCCGATCCTGGTCGGCGCCGTCGGCATGGTGATGTCGGCCTATATCCAGAGCCCGGTCTGGGGCATGCTGGCGTTGTCGATCGCGCTGATCGGCATCAACGTGGCGCTGCCGGTCTTCTGGACCATGCCGACGGCCTTCCTCAGCGGTGCTGCGGCCGCGGTCGGCGTCGCGGTGATCAACTGCATCGGCAATATCGGGGGTTACATCGGCCCGCAGCTGATCGGCATCGTCAAGGACAGCACCAACAGCATCATGGCGGCGCTGCTGACCATCGCCGTGCTGATGGTGATGGCCGCGGGCGTGGCGCTCTGGCTCGGCCGCGCGCAGCGGCGCGAGGCCGCGCTCGGCGCCAGCCCGGCCGAATAAGAACGGCCCCCAGGAGGAGACAGCATGCCCGACCACAACGACGCTTCTGCCGGCCAGGGCCTGCTGCGCGATCCGGGGCGCTTCGAGCGCGACGTCCTGGCGCCGATCCGCGCCATCGTCGGCGACCGCGGCATCATCACCGACGCCGACGCCAAGCAGCCGCACCTGGTGGCCTGGCGCGACAACTGGACCGGCGCGGTGCCGGCGGTGGTGATGCCGGCCGACACGGCGCAGATGGCGGCTGTCGTCGCCATCTGCGCGGCGACCGGCACGCCGATCGTGCCGCAAGGCGGCAATACGGGTCTCACCGGCGCCAGCCAGCCGCATGCCGACAATTCCGAGATTATTCTTTCAACTTCCCGGATGCAGAAGATCCGGGCGATCGACCTGGACAACGATACCATCACCGTCGATGCGGGCTGCGTGCTGGCTACCATCCAGCAGGCGGCGGCCGAGGCGGGGCGGCTGTTCCCGCTCAGCCTCGGCGCCGAGGGCAGCTGCCAGATCGGCGGCAATCTCTCGACCAATGCCGGCGGCGTGCAGGCGCTGCGCTACGGCACGGCGCGCGGCCTGGTGCTGGGGCTCGAGGTGGTGCTGCCCGATGGCCGCATCTGGGACGGGTTGCGCGGCCTGCGCAAGGACAGCGCGGGGTATGACCTGAAGCAGCTTTTCATCGGCGCCGAGGGCACGCTGGGCATCATCACCGCCGCGACGCTGCGGCTGCTGCCGCAGACGCCGGCCAGCGCGACCGCCTTCCTCGCCGTGCCCGATCCCGCCCACGCCGTCGCCTGGCTGCGCCGTGCGCGGAAGAATCTTGGCGAGAACATCACCACCTTCGAGCTGATGGAGCGGCGCTGCCTCGACATCGCCATGCGCCACAACAGCCGCATCGCCGATCCGCTGGCGACGCGCTACGACTGGTACATCCTGGTCGAGTTGAACGCGCAAGGCGACGAGGAAGCGCTGCGCCAGCGACTGCTGACGGTGCTGGAAGCCGGCATCGAGGCGGACGAGGTCCTGGACGGCACCCTGGCCGCCTCGGCCGAGCAGGCGGCCGCGCTGTGGCGCATCCGCGAGGGTGCGCCGGAAGGCCAGCGGCTGGAAGGCGCCTCCTACAAGCACGACGTCTCGGTGCCGGTGTCGCAGGTGCCGCGCTTCATCGCCGAGGCCGATGCGGCGCTGGCGGCGCGCTTCCCCGGCATCCGCTCATTCGGCTTCGGCCATCTGGGCGACGGCAACATCCACTACAACCCGATCCAGGCCGAGGGCGGCGATTTCGCGGAGTGGCAGTCCTACCTGCCCGAGGTGAACCGCATCGTGCATGACATTGTCATCGGCCTCGGCGGCTCGATCACCGCCGAGCATGGCGTCGGCCGGCTCCGCATCGCCGAGCTCGCGCATTACAAGAGCGACCTGGAGATGGAGATGATGGCGCGGCTGAAGCAGTGCTTCGACCCGCAGAACATCATGAACCCGGGCAAGCTGCTGCAGCCGGAATTGCTTGCGCGCCACAAGGCACGCTGAGAAAGATGCGGACGGGCTTCGCGCCCGTCCGCGGTTACATGGTCAGCGGTTGACCATCTTCGCCGGCACGGTCAGCACGATGGCGGCGCCGAGGACCAGGCAGGCCGCCAGCACATACATGCCGATGGCGGAAGACCCGGTCATGTCGCGCAGCGTGCCGATCATGTAGGGGCTGGCGAAGCCGGCCAGGTTGCCCACCGAGTTGATCACCGCGATGCCCGAGGCGGCGGCGGCGCCGGTCAGGAAGGCGGTCGGCAGCGACCAGAACAGCGGCGCGCAGGCCAGCACGCCGGCCGCGGCCATCGACAGGAAGATGATGGCGATGGTGGTGCTCGACGCGGTCGCGGCGACGGTGAAGCCGACGGTCGCCAGCATCGCCGGGATCACCAGGTGCCAGCGGCGCTCGCGGTGATGATCGGCGCTGCGGCTGAAGATCACCATGGCGATGATGGCGCAGATGAAGGGAATGGCGCTCAGCAGGCCGATGTTGAAGTTGCCCGTGACGCCCGAGGCGCGCACCAGCGTCGGCATCCACAGCGTCAGCCCGTACTGGCCCATGACGAACAGGAAGTAGATCAGGCTCATCTGCCAGACGCGCCAGTCGGACAGGATGGCGCGCAGCGAATGCGAGCCGGACTTGCCGCCGTCATCGGCGGCGATGTTGCGGGCCAGGATGTCCTTCTCGGACTGGTCCAGCCACTTCGCATCCTTCACGCCGTTGTCCAGCATGGCAATGACGACGAGGCCCAGCAGCACTGCGGGGATCGCCTCGATCAGGAACATCCACTGCCAGCCGGCCCAGCCGTTCCAGCCGTCGAAGAAATCCATGATCCAGCCGGAGAGCGGATTGCCGAAGATGCCGGCCGCCGGGCTGCCCGCCTGGAAGATGGCGAACATCTTGGCGCGGCGGTTGGAGGGGAACCAGTAGGTCAGGTAGAGGATGACGCCGGGATAGAAGCCGGCCTCGGCGGCGCCGAGCAGGAAGCGCAGCAGGTAGAACTGCCACGGCGTCTCGACGAACATGAACAGCGCCGACAGCACGCCCCAGGTGATCATGATGCGCGCGATCCACATGCGCGCGCCGACCCGGTGCAGGATGATGTTGCTCGGCACCTCGAAGAAGAAATAGCCCAGGAAGAAGATGCCGGCGCCGAGGCCGAACACCGTCTCGCTGAAGGCGAGGTCCGTCGACATCTGCAGCTTGGCGAAGCCGACATTGACGCGGTCGAGATAGGCGATGACGTAGCAGAGCACCAGCAGCGGCATGATGCGGAACGCCACCTTGCGGTAGAGCCCGTTCTCCGCCTTGTTCGGCACGGCGGCAGCGCCGCCGGACATTGCACTCATTCGTTCCACTCCGTGGCGTGCCGCCGCAGGTCTTCGCCCGCGACGCGCGACGCCGTTGTCGAAAGCAGGTTGCTGTTGGGCCAGCGGATCAGCCTGGCCCGCGCTTTCCTTTGCTTCGACGTTCCCCTGGGCGCCGCCGGTCTGGATCGCCGGTGTTGACGGTCGCCCTGAACTTGTCGGTCGGTGTCAGCCGAAGGTGGAGAGCAGGTCGTCCACCTGGGCCGGCGTCAGCTCGCGGGCTTTCTGGCCGCGCAGCATCAGCGCCAGCTTCGCCGATTCCTCCAGCTCCTCGGCCGCATAGACAGCGTCGACCAGGTTCTTGCCGGAGACCACCGGCCCGTGATTGGCCAGCAGCATGGCGCGCGCCCCCTTGGCCGCCGCATGGATCTCCTGCTCCATCGCGCCGTCGCCGGGGCGGTAGTACTGGATCACCGGCAGGCTGCGGCCGACGCGCATGACGAAATAGGGCGTCAGCGGCGGGATCGGCGCACTTTCGCCCGGCGCCGCCAGGCAGCCGATCGCCGTCGCATAGGTCGAGTGCAGGTGGACCACGGCGCCTGCCTCCGGCCGCGCGGTCAGCACGGCGCGGTGCATGAAGACCTCCTTGGAGGGCTTGTCGCCGCCGACGTGATTCCAGTCCTTGTCCAGCTTGCTGATGCGGTCCGCCTGCAGCCGGCCGAGCGAGGAATTCGTCGGCGTCATCAGATAGCCGTCCGGCAGGCGGACGCTGATATTGCCGGCGCTGCCGACGGAATAGCCGCGCGCGAAAAGGCTGGCGCCGAGTTCGACGAGAAGGTCGCGGATTTCGGCTTCGGTCATGCTCGGGTTCCGTGCAGGGGAGAGGGGCTGGGCTGGGCAGGCGGGCAACCGCAACGTCGCCGCGCGCCGGCGGCGCGCGGCGAGGGGCAGGATCAGGACGCGAATTCGGCCTTGTACTGGCGGACAGCGGAGTCGAAGTCGGCATCACGGGTGAAGCCGAGGGCAATCGGGCGGCTGACCTCGAAATCGCCGGGCCAGGAGCAGACGATGTCGATGACGCGCTGCTCCGGCTCCTGCGTCACCAGGGCGCGGGCCTCCTTGCCGCCGACGCGCTCCAGGCTGTCCAGCATCTCCTGCACGGTCACCGAAATGCCCGGCAGGTTCAGCGTGCGCCACTGGCCGATCTGGGCGCCGTCGACGGTGATGGCATGCACCAGGTTCTTCACCGTCGTGTCCGGCGAGGACAGCCACATCTTCGTCGCGGTCGGCACCGGGCAATTGGAGGCGACGCCCGCGAGCGGCTCGCGGATGATGCCGGAGGCGAAGGACGAGGCCGCGGAATTCGGCTTGCCCGGGCGCACCACGATGGTGGGCAGGCGGCAGACGCGGCCGTCCACAAAACCCTTGCGGGAATAGTCGTTGACCAGGAACTCACCGATCGCCTTCTGCGCGCCATAGGTGCTGGCCGGCTGCAGGCCGAGCTCTTCCGGCACCACCGCCGGCATCGGGCCGCCATAGACGGCGAGCGAGCTGGTGAAGATAAAGCGCGGCACGGCGCCGCCCTTGCGCGCGGCTTCCAGCAGGGCGCGGGTGCCGTCGACATTGACCCGCATGGCCAGGTCGAAATCACTCTCCGAGCCGCCGCTGAGCACGGCCGCCAGGTGATAGACGGCGGCGGTGTCGGCGCCGATGATCGTCTCGGCGAAGCCGGCGTCCGCAATGTCGCCGGTCAGCGAGGTGACGCGCCGATCGGTCACCGGGCAGGGGGCCAGGTCGACCGAGACGATGCCGTCGAACGTCGGCAGGCCGGGCATACCGGCTTCCTGGGCCGCGAGCAGCGAGCGGATGACGCGGCTGCCGAGGAAGCCGGCGCCGCCGGTGACGATGATCTTCATGCGGTGAGTTCCCTCGAGGAAACGGCTTCGGGCTCTGCGATGTGCAGCGCGATGCCGCGGGCGCGGATCGCCGTGCGGACGCTGTCGGGCAGGCCAGGATCGATGACGATGGCCGACAGCGCCTCCAGCGGCACGGCATTGAAGGTGCCGATCCGCCCGTATTTGCTGCTGTCGGTGACGAGGATGCTGCGCGCGGCGCTCTGCGCGATGGCGCGCTTCACCGCCACCTTGTTCTCGGACGGCGTGGAGACCCCGCGCAGCCCGAAGGAGGAGGTGGAGATAAAGGCGATGTCGAAGTTGAAGCGGCGGATGGTCTCGGCCGCCGGGTCGCCGACGCAGGACTGGTTCTCGCGCTCCACCTCGCCGCCGGTGTGGTAGAGGCGGCAGTTGGATTCGCGCGACAGGAAGGCTGCGATGACGAAGTCGTTGGTCACCACGGCGACGTCGTCGCGGCCGGCGAGGCCCTGCGCGATCTCCAGCGTGGTGGTGCCGGCGTCCAGATAGATGACGGCGCCGGGCGGCACCAGCGACAGCGCCAGCCGGCCGATTGCCGCCTTCTCGTCATGCGCCATCACCGCCTTGGCGATATGCGAGGGCTCGAAGGAGATCTTCTCCGGCAGGCGCACGCCGCCGGCGACCGACATGACGCGGCCTTCGCGCTCCAGCTGCTGGATGTCCCGCCGCACCGTCATATGCGAGACGCCGAGCAACTCGGTCAGCTCGGCGATGCTCAGCACCCCGCGCCCGGTGAGGCGCGCGACGATGAGCGTCTGACGTTCGGCGGGAATCACCGTTCAGTTGGCCTTGTAGGGCGCGAACCAGGACAGGCCGGCCACGGTCTCGCCGCGCGGGTTGTATTCGCAGCCGATCCAGCCCTGGTAGCCGGCCTTGTCGAGCACGTCGTACAGGTGCGGATAGTTCAGTTCGCCCTCGTCCGGCTCGTGCCGGGCGGGGACGGAAGCGATCTGCACATGGGCGAACTTGCCGGCCATCTTCTCGATCAGCTTGGTCAGGTCGCCATCCATGATCTGCGCGTGATACAGGTCGAGCTGCACCGCGACGTTCGGGCGGTTCACCCGCTCGACCAGGGCCACGGCCTCCAGCTGATGCGCGATGAAATAGCCCGGCATGTTGCGGCTGTTGATCGGCTCGACCAGCAGGGTGATGCCATGCGGCGCCAGCTGGTCGGCGGCATATTGGAAGTTCGCCACGAAGGTGGCTTCGCAGGCGGCGCGGTCCATCCCCGTGGTGATGCCGGACATGGCGTGCAGCGTCTTGCAGCCCAGCGCCCTGGCATAGGTGATGGCCGTCGCGACGTTGTCGCGGAATTCCTGCTCTCGGCCGGGGATGGCGGCCATGCCGCGCTCGCCCGCCGCCCAGTCACCGGGAGGCATGTTGAACAGGGCCTGGGTCAGGCCGGCGCTGTTCAGCTTCTCGGCGACCACCTCCGGCGGGTGATCATAGGGGAACAGGAACTCGACCGCCTTGAAGCCGGCGGCCGAAGCCGCGGCGAAGCGATCCAGAAAAGAAACCTCGTTGAACATCATCGACAGGTTGGCGGCGAAACGCGGCATGGTTCTGTCTCCTCAGCCGGCCAGGTTCTGCGCGTCGAAGAAGAAGCGCTCCTGGCCGAAATTCCCCGACTTCAGCGCCAGCGACAGCGGCTTCTCCACCGCGCGCACCCAGGGCACGCCCGGGGCGATCTGCGGGCCGATATGGAAGCCGCCGATGCCCAGCGACTGCGTCACGATGCCCGAGGTCTCGCCGCCGGCGACGATGAACTGGTCGAAGCCCGCGGCCTCCAGCTTCTGGGCCAGGGCGCCGAAGGTGCGCTCGACCGCCTCGCTGGCCTCGGCGGCGCCGTACTTGGCCTGCAGCTTCTTCAGCTCTTCCGGCGGCTGGGTGGCGAAGACCAGCGGGGCCAGGCCGCCCTGCGCCTGGGCCAGCACCCAGTCAGCCAGCTCCTGCGCATAGCCCGCGTCATGGAGGCTGCGGTCGACATCGACGGCCAGCGACGGCGCCTCGGCGCGATAGGCGGCGACCTGGGCATTGGTCATCTGCGAGCAGGACCCCGACAGCACCACGCCACGACCTTTCGGCGGGCGGCCCTCGGCGGCGGCGGCGGCGGCATCGCCGCTGCCGGCCCAGGCGCGGGCCATGCCGTCGGCGAGGCCGGAGCCGCCGGTGACCAGCGTCATCTCGGCCACCGCCTGGCCCATGACCACCAGATGCGCGTCGCTCAGCGCGTCCAGCACGGCATAGCGGAAGCCCTTCGACTTCAGCTCCGCCAGCGCGGCGCGGACGGCCTCGGCGCCTTGGTCCATGACGCGGTAGGAAACATTGCCGGTCTTGCCCTTCGACTGGGCGTCCATCAGCCGCATGACGTTGGCGTCGGTCATCGGCGTGACGGGGTGGTGGCGCATGCCGGATTCATCCAGCGGCACGCCGTTGACGAAGAGATAGCCGTTGAAGATCGTCCGGCCGTTCACCGGCAGCACCGGGCAGATGACGGTGAAGTCTTCGCCCAGCTCGGCCAGCAGGGCGTCGGTGACCGGGCCGATATTGCCCTTGGCCGTGCTGTCGAACGTAGAACAATACTTGAAGAAGAATTGCGGGCAGTTGCGCGCCTGCAGCCAGGCCAGCGCCGCCAGGCTTTCATCGACCGCCTGCTGCACCGGGCAGGAACGGGTCTTCAGGCTGATCACCACCGCATCGGCCTCGACCTGCAGGTCGGCCGGCGGCACGTCGTTCAGCTGCACGGTGCGCAGCCCATTGGCCACCAGGAAGCCGGCGATGTCGGTCGCCCCGGTGAAGTCGTCCGCGATGACGCCCAGACGCATGCTCACTTCTCCTTCTTCTCGGGCAGGGTGATGCCGGCGAAGGTCTTGATGACCGCGGCATCATCCTCGCGGCCGAAGCCCGCATTGCTGGCATTGGCGAACATGGTGTAGGCGGTGCTGGCCAGCGGCAGCGGAAAGCCGAGCGACAGCGCCGTCTCGGTCACCAGCCGCAGGTCCTTGACGAAGATGTCGACCGCCGAATGCGGCGTGTAGTCGCCATCGACCACATGCTTCATGCGGTTCTCGAACATCCAGCTGTTGCCGGCGGCGTTGGTCACCACCTCGTACATGGTGTCGAGCGGAATGCCGGCCCGCGCCGCCAGCGCCATCGCCTCGGCGCCGGCCGCGATATGCACGCCGGCCAGCAGCTGGTGGATGATCTTCACCGTCGCGCCCAGGCCGATCTCCTCGCCGATGGTGTAGACCTTGCCGGCCACCGCATCGAGGACGGGCTTCAGCTTCTCGAAAGCGTCCTTGCCGCCCGAGGCCATCACCGTCATCTGCCCGGCCGCCGCCTTCACCGCGCCGCCGGAGACGGGGGCGTCGAGCATCAGCAGCCCGCGCTCGGCGAGGCCCTTGGCGATGTCGCGCGAATCGGCCGCCGAGATGGTGGCCGAGACCATGACGCCGGTGCCCGGGCGCAGCTTCGCCGCCAGCCCGTTCTCGCCAAAGAGCACGGCGCGGCACTGGGCGGCATTGACCACCAGCAGCAGCACGCCGTCGAGCTCGCCGGCGAAGCCGTCAGTCGCCGGGCCCGCGGCTTCGGCGCCGGCGTCGCGCAGCGCCTGGCAGGCGGCGGGGTTGAGGTCGACGCCATAGGTGGTGAGGCCGGCGGCGATGCAGGACTTTGCCGCGCCCATGCCCATGGAGCCGAGGCCGACGACGCAGACCTTGTAACTGTTCGCGCTCAAGAGGCCCTCCGCCTGACTGTGAAGATCTGAGCAATCGTGCTGTGACGGCCGTGTTACGCCTGTGCTTGGTCCCAGGGAAGGCCGGAAGCGCACAAAAATTCACAGACTGATGTGAAAAGCTGGGGAGTAACGGGCAACAATCGCGGTCCCGCAACATCCCGTCCGAGGTTTGACCGCGTCAAACCTGCGCTTGTGCGGCAGCGCCCGGCTGCTAGCCTGCCGGCCGACCTTCCGCCGAGCAGGAGCCCCCGTGATCGACCTGGCCCGCCTGCGCGCCGAGACCCCCGGCGTCGCCCATCGCATCCACCTGAACAATGCCGGCGCGGCGCTGATGCCGGCCCCCGTGCTGCAGGCCATGACCGGCTATCTGCAGCGCGAGGCCGAGATCGGCGGCTACGAGGCCGCGGCCGAAGGGGCGGCGGCGCTGGACGGCGTCTATGACAGCGTGGCGCGGCTGGTGAATGCCGCGCGCGACGAGATCGCCCTGGTCGAGAACGCCACCGTCGCCTGGCAGATGGCCTTCTACTCGCTGATGGAATCGATCGCGCTCAGGCCGGGGGCGCGGATCCTGACGGCGCGGGCGGAGTATGCGGCAAACTACGTCGCCTTCCTGCAGGTGGCGCAGCGCAAGGGGATCACCATCGAGGTCATCCCCGACGACGCTGCGGGCGTGCTCGACCCCACAGCGCTGGAGGCGATGATCGACGACCGCGTCGCGCTGATCGCCATCACCTGGGTGCCGACCAATGGCGGGCTGGTGAACCCCGCCGCCGCGGTCGGCCGCATCGCCCGCGCGCATGGCATTCCCTATCTGCTGGATGCCTGCCAGGCGGTGGGGCAGATGCCGGTCGATGTCGAGGCGATCGGCTGCGACATGCTCTCCGCCACCGGCCGCAAGTTTTTGCGCGGGCCCCGCGGGACGGGCTTTCTCTATGTCCGCCGCGACTGGCTGCGGCGGATGCAGCCGGTGGTGATCGACCATTTCGCCGCGCCCTGGACCGGGCGGGGCGAATACACCCTCCGCGAGGACGCCCGCCGCTTCGAGAACTGGGAGAACAATTATGCCGGCCGCCTCGGCCTCGGCGTCGCGGTGGATTACGCGCTGGAGGTCGGCCTCGAGACTATCGCGGACCGCTGCCGGCTGCTGAGCACGCGGCTGCGCGACGGCCTGGCGACCATCCCCGGGGCGCAGCTGCGCGACCTGGGGCCGCACCCCGCCGCGATTGTTTCCTTCAGCCTGGAAGGGCGCGCCGCCGACACTGTGAAAGCGGCCATGGCGGGGCAGGGGATCAATATCAGCACCTCCAGCCCCGGCAGCACGCTGCTGGACGCCGAGGCGCGTGACCTCCCGATGCTGGTCCGCGCCTCGCCGCATTACTACAACAGCGAGGAAGAGATCGACCGGCTGCTGGCCGCGCTGGCCTGAGGCTCAGCGCCACATCGCCCGCATCTTCGCGGTCAGGTCGAGGCGCAGCGCCTCGGCCGCGGGGCGCGGCTCTTCCGAGGCAGCGGGCCACCAGCCGCGCTCGAACAGCGGCAGCAGGGCGGGGGGCAGGAAGCGGCTGCGGCTGGCATAGACATGCCGGTCGCCCAGCGCGTTCTGGCCTGCGGTGAAGAAGCGCTGCGGCACCACCAGCTGCAGCTCTTCCTTCGCCCGGGTCATGGCGACATAGAGCAGGCGGCGTTCCTCCTCGATCGCCTCGGCCTCGCCGGTGCCGAGGTCGGAGGGGATGCAGCCGTCGACCAGGTTCAGCAGGAAGACCGAGCGCCATTCCTGCCCCTTGGCGGAATGGATGGTGGAGAGGGTGACGTAATCCTCGTCCAGCAGCGGCACGCCGGACTGGTCGCTGGTGGCGTCCGGCGGGTCGAGGGTCAGCTCCGCCAGGAAGCGGCCGCGCGACGGGTAGCCCTGCGCCACCTGGCCCAGCTGCACCAGGTCGGCGCGGCGCATGCTGGCATCCTCGTGCATCCGCTCCAGATGCGGCTCGTACCAGTGGCGGGCGAGCTCCAGGTCCTGCGGCCAGCCGGTCGGATTGCGCCGCAGCGCCGTCACCAGCGCCACGAAGTCCTGCCAGGCGCCGCCCGCCCGCGGCGGGGTCGGGATGTCCGACAGCGCGCCGATCGGATCGGCCGAGGGCGCCATCCCCTCCAGCACCCGCTGCGCCGAGGCCGGGCCGATGCCGGGCAGCAGCTGCAGGACCCGGAACCCGGCGATCCGGTCGCGCGGGTTCTCGACGAAGCGCAGCAGGGCCAGCAGGTCCTTCACATGCGAGGCCTCGAGGAACTTCAGCCCGCCGAATTTCTTGAACGGAATGTTGCGCCGGGTCAGCTCGATCTCCAGCGGGCCGCTATGGCTGCCGGTGCGGAACAGCACGGCCTGCTGCTTCAGCCGCATCCCGGCCTCGCGATTGGCCAGCAAAGTCTCGGCGATGTAGCGGGCCTGGTCGGCCTCGTCGCGGACGCCCATCAGCATGGGCTTCGCTTCGCCGGGGCGGTCGGTCCACAGCGTCTTGGCATGGCGCTCGGGGCTGAGCGCGATCACCGCATTGGCCGCGGCCAGCACCGGCTGGGTGGAGCGGTAGTTGCGCTCCAGCGCGACGATGGTCGCCGGCGGGTCGAACAGCGTCGGGAAATCCAGGATGTTGCGCACGGTCGCGGCGCGAAAGGCGTAGATCGACTGGGCATCGTCGCCGACGACGGTGACGCCGCGCCCGTCCGGCTTCAGCCCCAGCAGGATCGAGGCCTGCAGCCGGTTGGTGTCTTGGTATTCGTCGACCAGCACATGGTCGAAGCGGCGCGACAGGGCGGCGGCCAGATGCGGCTCGGCCATCATCTGCGCCCAGTAGAGCAGCAGGTCGTCGTAATCGAGGGTGTTTTCCCGCTGCTTCGCCTCGACATAGCCGCCAAAGATCTCCTTCAGCGGGCCGGCCCATTCGGCGCACCAGGGGAAATGGGTCGGCAGCACGACATCCAGCGGCGCCTCGGCATTGACGCAGCGCGAATAGATGGCGAGGCAGGTCGCCTTGGTTGGGAATCTTTTTTCGGTTCTGGACAATCCAAGCTCGTGCCGGACCAGGTTCATCAGGTCGGCGGAATCCTCGCGGTCATGCAGGGTGAAGGCAGGGTCCAGCCCGATCTGCAGCGCATGCTCCCGCAGCAGCCGGGCGCCCACGGCGTGGAAGGTGCCGGCCCAGGGCAGCAGCCCGGGCAAGGACCCGCGGGCGCCGAGCGCGGTCGCCGCCAGCCCCTCCACCCGGCAGGTCATCTCGGCGGCGGCGCGGCGGGAGAAGGTCAGCAGCAGGATCCGCATCGGGTCGGCACCCTGCCGCACCAGATGCGCCACGCGATGCGCCAGCGTCGCTGTCTTGCCCGAGCCGGCGCCGGCGATCACGAGGAGAGGGGAAGAGCCATGCTCCACCGCCCGGCGCTGCTCGGCATTGAGCCCGGCGAGAGGATCCTCGGACAGGAGGGGCGGCGGGAGGCGCGGCGGGATCAAAGCGGGAACATAAGGCCCGATCGGGCGCCGCCGGTCAAGCCGCGGGCGGTCAGCTGGCCGCGGGCGCCTCGGGACCGGCGCCCGGCGGGTCGGTCAGCGCCGGCCCGTCCTGGCCGCGCATGCCGAGCCGCCCGAGCCCCGGCAGCTTCACCGCCGGCCGCCGGATGTCGAGCCCGGCCACGGCGCCCAGGATGTTCAGCTCGATCCCCTCGACCCAGCCAAGGGTCAGTCCGCCATAGCCGCCGAGCGTCAGCCGCAGCCCGGTACCCGACTGCGTCACCCGCAGCCAGCGCCCGTCATGCGGAAAGTCCTTGCCGATGGCGGTGGGCGGCAGGGTGACGCCGATGCCCGGCACGGCATCGAGAATGGCGGCGACGAAGGTGTTGGAATTCGGCCCCGGCCAGGCGTTGTAGTCGCCGGGCTGGCGCCAGGAATAGCCGGCGATGGCGGCCTCGAAGCGCGGGATCAGGGCGGCCGCTTCGGCCCCGTCGGCGGCGAAGACGGTTTCGGGAAGCGCGCCGAACCAGCGGCCATCCGGCAGGAAACCGTCGCGCCGGATGGGGTTGCCCCAGGCGGTGTAGTCGTAGCGGGTGTAGCTGCGGGCGCCCTCCGGCTTGAAGACGATCCAGCAATGCGTGGCGAAGATGCCGCGCCAGCGCACGGTCTGGGCGGCGAAGACCCGCACCACGGCGGGGCGGTGGGTCGCCGGCTCCGGCAGCAGACCGGCGCTCGACCGGTCGGCGGTGCGCCAGCCGGCGCCGCTGCCGCTGGCGGCGTAGAGCGCCGCGGAAATGCCCAGCGGCAGCAGGTAGAAGACGGCGAAGAGCAGCAGGCCGAGGCGGAGGAAGGTCATGCTCCCTGCAGATTGGGGTTGCGGGCAGGACGCGCAAGGCAGCGGTTCAGCCGCGGGCGTTGCGCCGCTGCCGCGCCAGCAGCGCGAGCGACCAGGCGAGCTGGACGGCCAGCCCCAGCAGCATGGCAGGCGCCACCCCGATCCGCGGCAGCGCCAGGTGCAGCACCAGCAGCATCAGCCCGAAGCCGATCATGGCCTTCAGCGCCGACCCGGCCAGCAGCGTCGAGGCGGCGGCGCCGATGCGCGGCCGCAGGATGACGATCAGGCTGGACAGGCTGATCGGGAAGACCGCGGCCATACCGGTCGCCTGTGGCCCGAGCGCCCGGCTGGCCAGCACGACCAGCACCACGAAAGCCGCGACCGTCGCCGCCCGCAGCGGCAGGTCGCGCTTGCGCCGGAGCGGCGCCATGGGCGCCGGCGGCGCCGGGGGCAGGTTGCGCAAGGCTGCAAAACCAAGGGCGAAGCCGGCGACGTTCAGCAGCGTCGCGGTGAGCGGCGTCCAGGTGATGCTGCCGATCATCCCCGCCGCCGCGCCCCAGGCGAGCAGCGCCAGCCCCAGCGATCCCGCCAGGCCGAAGCGCGTTGCCAGCCGGGCATAGGCCAGCAGGAAGAGCGCGGTCGCCGCATTGGCCGCATAGCTGCCGAGCGCGCTGCCGGCCAGGAAGGCCGCATCGTGCTGCAGCGCCAGGAAGACATAGGCGGGGCCCGCCGAGACCGGCAGCGCCGCGATCAGCGCGCCCCAGAAGGGGCCGAACCGCTCCGCCAGCCGCGAGGCGACGACCACGACGCCGGCGGTGGTGGCGGCCTTCACCAGGATGGGGAGGAAGGGATCCAGCGTGTCGATCTCCCGGTGGAGTCCTCACCAGCCATGGCGGTCCTGCACCCAGTGGCGGCCGGCGGATTTGTAGGCGGCCTGCAGGTGGAAGGCGACGTGCCGCCGCATCGCCACGGTGTCGAGCAGCAGGATTTCTCCACGATCAAGCGGCGCCAGCGGGTCATCCTGCGCCGCCAGGTGGCCGGCGAGCGCACGGCTCATGGCGCCCGGCCCAGTCTCCAGCCATAGCGTGCCGGAATAGCCCTCCAGCGTCGCGGTGACGGCCTGGCGCAGCGCCCCGGCGATGACCGGGTGGCCGGGGATGACGGCGATGACATTGTTGCCGGCCGTGCCGAACTGTTCCTGCCACAGCACCAGCGCGCGGCCGGCCAGCAGCGGCGTCGGATCCTTCAGGCAGCGGTCATCGGCATCGGCATAGACGCCGCCTTCCTGCAGCAGCACGGCCAGGCGCAGGATGTCCGACTTGCGCGCCGGCTCGCGGGCGCGGCGATAGGCCAGGGCCGCATCGGGCGCGGCATGCTGCTGCAGCCAGGCCAGGGCCTGGCGGTGGTTGAAGCAGCGATAGGACCAGCCGGGCAGCGTCTCCGACCAGCTGCGCATCAGCCGCTGCAGGTCCTCAGGCGGCGCCTCGTCGTTCCAGTACTGGACCACGCTGCGGGGGATGGCCGGGGTGGCGTCCGAGGCGGCGTCCGGGGTGGCGTCCGGGGCGGGGATCTCGGTGCCGGCGGGCAGGCCGCGGCGGAAGCGCCAATGCGCCAGCAGCGCGATGGCGGCGCCGGTGCTGTCGGGATTGTCGCGCACCAGCCGGGCCAGGCCCGCGGTGTCGCCGGCCTCCCGCGCCGCGCGGGCCGCCGCGGTCACCGCAGGATCGATGCGCAGCTCGTTGACCAGGGCGCCGGCCAGGCCCTGGTTGGGATTGGCGCTGGCGCCGCGTGCCCGCTTGCGGCGGCTGTGCTCCTGCTGGACGGCGAAGCCTTCCTCGGCGCGCTGCGTCAGCACCAGCAGCCGGGTCAGCGGATAGGCCGCATGCTCCTCGAGCGCATGCGCGGCGAGCGCGGCGCGGAAGGCCGCCTCGGCCGGCGCCAGCTCCCAGCGCAGCGCGTGGTAGCGGCCGAGGAAGCGGGCCTGCCTGGCGCGGTCGGCAGGCGTCGCCTGCGGCAGAGCCTCGATCCGCGGCAGGGCGGCGGCGAAGTCGCAGCGGTCCAGATGCAGCTCGATGGCCATGTCGCGCAAGCCGCTGTCGCCGGCGAAATCCCGTTCCGCCGCGGCCAGCAGCGTGGCGGCCGCCGCCTCCTCGCCCAGCTTCAGCAGGAAGCGGATGCGCAGCCGCAGCAGGCTGGCCTGGCGCGGCAGGGCGGCCTCGGCCAAGCCCAGGATGGCAAGCCCCGCCTCCATGCCCATGAAGCGCGCGGCCAGCTCGGCCCGGCCGCGCCACAGCCGCTCGTAGCCGGGCGCCTGGGCGCAGCCGGCGGCATAGGTCTCGAGCGCCGCGGCCGGGTCGTCCCGCTGCTGCGCCTCGGCCAGCCAGAGCCAGGCGTAGCGGTCCTGCGGCGCGCGCGCGACCACCTCCCGCAGCGCCGCAGCCGCCTCGGCATGGCGGCCGAGCAGCAGCGCCTCGCGCGCCATCTCGCGCGTCGCGGCCTCGGCGCCGGCGGCATGGGCGGCGGCGAAGCGGGCATGGGCCAGGGCATGGTCGCCGCGCTGGCGGGCGATCTCGGCGCCCGCCTCGAGCAGCGGCACCGCCTGCTCCCGGCCCCGCAGCAGCCGCTGCGCCATGGCCTCGGCGGTGTCGAGCCGGCCGCTGCGCCGCAGCCGCTGCAGCAGCCGCACCCCCCAGGCGACCTGCTCCGCCGGCTCCGGCAGGGCTTCGATCTGCGCGGCCACCGCGTTGAAATCGCGGCCCGCCAGGCCGAGCTCGATGCGCCTGGCCTGGATCTCCGGCCGCTGCGGGTGCTGTGCCGCCAGCGCCGCGGCGGCGGCCAGGGCCGCCGCGCCATCGGTCGAGGCCAGCTGGTCGATGCGCGCCATTGCCAGCAGCAGGGCTTCCTCCTGCAGCGCCGCGTCCTGCGGATGCTGCGCCAGCAGCCGGTCGAGCCGTGGCTGGACCGCCTCCAGCAGCCCGGCCAGACGCTGCGCCTGCAGCAGCGGCAGCGCCGCCTCGGGTTCGGGCGCCGCCTGGGCGTCGAGATGCGCCAGGGCCAGGGACAGATCGCCGGCCGCCAGGGCAAGGCGCTGGCCCAGCCGGTGCAGCGGCTGCGGCGCGGCGCCGGCGTCGAGCAGCGGCGTGATGGCGGCCAGGGCCAGCTGGGGCGCGGGCCCGGCCACCTGCTCCAGCAGCGCGGCGGCAAGGCAGGGCTGGCCGGCGGCTGCCGTGAGAGTCCGCAGCAGCGCCGCCTCGTCGCCGCGGTCGAGGAAGAGCGCGACCAGCGGCCGCCACGCCTCGGGCGCGGCCGGCGTCAGGTCGCGGGCGGCGGCATAGGCGAGGGCGGCCTCGCTCCACCGGCCCTCTGCCTGCTCGATGGCGCCGAGCTGCTGCCAGGCGGCGGGCTCGCTGCCCTCCTCGGCCAGGAAGCCCTGCAGCAGCGGCCGCGCCTCGGCGGTCCGGCCGAGCCGGGTCAGGGTGATGGCGGCCTGCAGCCGTCCCGGATGGCCGCCGGCGAGGAAATGGTCGAGCGCGGCGGCCTCGTCGCCGCGGGCGCGGGCGGCATAGCCCGCCTCGAGCCGGAACCGGGGCAGGCCCTGCAGCCGCTTCGGCGCCTGGGCCAGCAGCGCGTCCAGCGCCGCCATCTGCCGCTGCCGCCGCGCCGTCCGCAGCAGCAGGAGATAGGCTTCCTTGGCCCGGCCCGCCGCCGCGGCCGGCCAGGCGAGGATCAGCGCCTGGGCCGCCGGAAAATCGCCTGCCGCCAGCGCCGCCTGAAAATCCCTCTCGTCGATCGGCGTGCTGGACAATCGAGCAATCCCCTGGCAGCGGCACGGCAAGCAACGAGCCCTGGCCGCGGGCAGGCGAAAAAGTCGAGATGCCGCGCCGAGGCGGGGCGATTGCGCCGTTCTTGTTCGTTTCGACCCTTCCGGCATGGTACAGAGGGGGCGGCGGCTCGACCACCCCATGGCGGGATTTCTCTCGGCCGCTTTTTGTCATGACGCGCCGGGCATCGTCGGACGGCGCTTCGCCGCGCGGCGGGTTGATGCCATGCTCGCGCCCGCCGCAGGGCAAGGACGCCACCGATGGACATCATCGTCTCCACCAAGGCCTATGAGGACTTCCTGCGCGAGGAGCTCGGCACCGAGGTGGTGGAGGAGGCGCTGGTCGAGAAACGCGTCCGCATGGCGGCCGGCGCCTTTCCCTTCCTGCGCGCGACCTACTGGCGCTGGACCGAGCAGGTTGCCGCCTTCGCGCCGGCGCTGCTGGACGCGCCGGCGCTGCTGGCCGTCGGCGACATCCATCTGGAGAATTTCGGCACCTGGCGCGATGCCGAGGGACGGCTGATCTGGGGCGTCAACGACTACGACGAAGCCGCTGCAATGCCTTACACGCTCGACCTGCTGCGGCTCGCCACCAGCGGGTTGCTGGCCGATCCGGACGCCGATGCGCGGGAGATCGCGCGGCCGCTTCTCGCCGGCTATGCGGCCGGGCTGGAGAAGCCGCGGCCGGCGGTGCTGGACCGGGAGCTGGACTGGCTGCGGGCGCTGGTGGTGGTGCCCGAAAGCCAGCGCGCGGAATTCTGGGCCAAGCTGCGGAAGAAACGCAAAAAGTTCCAGGCGCGGGAGGAGGGGGAGAGACCCTTCCTCTGGCCGCGCTACCGCGAGGCGCTGCTGGCCGCCCTGCCGCGCGGCGCCGAGCCGCCGGAGATGTGGTACCGCAGCGCCGGGCTGGGCAGCCTGGGCCGGCCCCGCTGGGTGGCGCGGGCGCAATGGTGCGGCGACTGGGTGATCCGCGAGGCCAAGGGGGTGGTGCCCTCGGCCTGGAGCCGCGGCCGCCGGGTCGGCCGGGCGATCCGCTGCATGGAGATCGCCACCGGCCGCTACCGCGCGCCGGATCCCTGGTACCGGGTGGTGGATGGCGTCGCGGTGCGGCGGCTCTCGCCCAACAACCACAAGATCGGCACCGACAAGCTGGTCGCGCATCCCGATGACGAGGAAGGCGAGGAGATGCGGCTCGGGCGGGAGGTGCTGCTGCAGCCGACGATGCTGGAGGCGATGGGGCGGGAGCTGGCGGCGATCCATCTCGGCCAGGGCGACCCGGCCGCCGCCATCGCCGCCGATCTTTCCACAAGGCCCAGGGCTTGGCTGGCCGAGGCCGCCAGCGCCGCCGCCGAGGCCACCACGCTCGACCAGAAGCGGTTCGCCAAAGCCTGGGGTGGTTGAGGAACCCGCCGGAGTCCCCGGTGAAACCCGTGAGGACTCCGGCGGGAAGATCTCCGGACCAGAAGGTTACGCGCAGACGATCAAGCCGGGGACGAGCCCAGCGCTTGCACCGCCTGCTCGACCCGGATGGATTTCGGGATCACCCCCCAGGCGGTCGCCTTGTCCACCGCCTCCTGCCATTCGCGCAGGGCGGCGGCGTCGATCGGGATGCTGCGGGTGGCGTTGACCCTGTAGGCGCGCTCCAGCACCGGCACCGGCTGGCGCAGCAGCCCGGCGGTGGAGCGGGCGTATTCGGGGATATGGTCCTGCGCCCAGGCCCAGCCGGCCGAGACCCGCTGCACCAGGTCGGCCAGCAGCGGCGCCTTCTCGGCCAGCGGCCTGTCATGCGCGGCGAGGAAGCTGGCGGAGGGCGTCAGGCCGCGCGCATCGGCGACCAGCGTGGCGTTGAATTCCAGGATCTCCAGCGAGGTGAAGGGCTCCCAGACCGACCAGGCATCGACCGATCCGCTGCGCAGCGCCAGCGCCGCATCGGCCGGCAGCAGCCAGGCGATCTGCACGTCGGTGGCGGCGAGCCCCGCCTTCTCCAGGATCCGCAGCAGGGAATAATGCGTCCAGCCACCCCGCGCCGCGGCGATCTTCTTTCCACGCAGCCCGCCGGCATCGGCGATGTTGGCTCCCGGCCGCGCCACCACGGCCTGGGACGCCGCGTCGGAGCGCGTCGCCGAGATCGCCTTGATCGGCGCCCCCGAGGCGAAGACGGAAAAGAAGTTCAGGTCGCCCATGCTGCCGACGTCGATGGCATTGGCGTTCAGCGCCTCCAGCAGCGGCTGGGCGGCGGGGAATTCGAACCATTCGATGCGATAGGGCAGGTCGCGCGCGACGCCCGAGATCTCCAGCAGCGAGCGCAGCCCGCCGCGCTGGTTGGCGACCTTCAGCACCGGGGGTGCGGCGCGCAGCACCGAGGGCGCCGCCAGCACCGCGGCCGCCGCCAGGGCGCCGCGTCGGGACAGGATCATGACCGGCGCCCCCGATGCGCGGCCTGGGCCTCCGGGTTGGCCGTGACGCCCAGCGCGCTGTTGATGCGGTTGCTGAAGTTGAAATAGGCGGCGATGGCGGCGGCATCGAGGATGTCGAGCTCGCTCAGCCCCGCCGCGCGCAGCGGCGCCAGCGCTTCCGCCTCCAGCGCGCCGGGATCGCGGGTGATGGCGAGGGCATAGTCGGCCAGCGCGCGCTCGCGCGGCGACAGCCCGGCATGGCGGTGGTTGATCGTCACCTGCGCCACCCAGAAGTCGTCGCCGGTCAGCTCGCGCAGCGCCGCGGCATGGCCGAAGACGCAGGGCTGGCAACGGTTCTCGCTGCTGACCACCAGCGCGATCAGCTCGCGCTCGGTGCGGCTCAACCCGCTTTCCGGGTTGCGGTTGGCGGCGCGGCTCAGGGCCTCCTGCGCCAGCACCAGCTCCGGCCGGTGCAGCAGCGCCGCCTGGCCGTTGCGAACATAGCCCAGCTTCTGTCGCGTCTCCTCGAGCAACCCGGCGACGGCGGGGCCGGGCTCGGGGGCCTCGGGCAGCTGCAGCCAGGAGACGGGCGGGGCTTCGCTTTCGGTCGCACTCATCGGGCGGGCTCCTTCACTCGGCGCGGCGGACGGCGGTGGCGAGCGTCTGCTCGTCGGCGCGGGCGGCATAGGTCAGGCCGCGGCGCACCGCCCAGGCATTCTTCAGCAGGAACAGCGGCAGGATGCCGAGATCGGCATCGGCCTCGGCGACGGCCTGGCGCAGCAGCGCCTCGCGCGCCGTGTCGTCGAGCGTGGTGATGGCGCGCTCGGTCAGGGCGTCGAGATCGGGGTTGCTGTAGCGGCTGAAATTCGGCGAGCCCCAGCCGCGCTCGCGGTCATAGGTCCCCAGCACGTTGCGCAACAGATAAGAAGCTTCGCCGGTCGGGCTGCCCCAGCCGCCCAGGCGGAAGGCGAATTCCTGCTTCGGGCCGCGGGCGAGATAAGTGGCCCAGGGCAGCGCCTCGACCTCGGTGCGGACGCCGATGCGGGTCCAGAACTGCGCCACCGCCTGGGCGGTGCGGCCGTCATTCGGATAGCGGTCGTTCGGGGTCGAGAGGGTCAGGCGGAAGCCTTGCGGGAAGCCGGCCTCGGCCAGCAGCGCCCGGGCCCGCGCCAGATCCTGCCGCCGTGGCTGCACCGCGGGATTGTATGAAAAGAAACCCTCGGGCAGCCATTGGGCGGTGGGGAGGGCGGTGTTCTCCATCACCCGCTCGGCCAGGGCCTGGCGGTCGATGGCCAGGTCGAGCGCCTGCCGCACCCGCCGGTCCTGGAACGGATTCTTTTCAATGGGTTTGCCGTCGTGGGTGGTCACCGTCGGGACGGCGCCGCTGCGGGAGAAATCGGCCTGCAGGTAGATCAGGCGCACGCCGGCGATCTCGAAGACCGAAAGCCGCGGCTCGCGCTTCAGCCGCGCCAGGTCGTTCGACGGCACCTGGTCGATGACGTCGACATCGCCGGCCAGCACCGCCGCGCTGCGCGCCCCGTCATTCGGCAGGAAGCGGTAATCCACCTCCGCCCAGGGCTCCCGCCCGCCCCAATAGCCATCGTTGCGGGTGAAGGTCGCGCCCTGGCCGGGGCGGTAGCTGCCGAAGCGGTAGGGCCCTGTGCCGATCGAGGCCTGGCCGCTGTTGTAGGTCTCGGCCACCGCCCCGGTGCCGGCATGGCGCGAGATGATCTGCACCTGCGCCAGGTCGCTCGGCAGCAGCGGATGCGGCCGCGCGGTGTGGAAGCGGACCGTGCGCGCATCCACCACCTCGACCCGCTGGATCGGCCGCACCGCGCCGGAGAAGCCGCCATTGCTGCCGGGGACGTTCGGCACCCGGCTGATGGTGAAGGCCACGTCGTCGGCGGTGAAGGGCTTGCCGTCATGCCAG
>NZ_MLCO01000081.1 GCF_001982615.1 Teichococcus deserti
GCGCCGGCGCCGGCGCGCTATGCAGGGGGTCGCAAAAACCCCCGAGGAACCGCCCGATGGACGCCGTCACAACCCCGCGCTGGGCGCAGCGCATGCAGCAGGTGCAGCCCAATGCCATCGGCGAGCTGCTGCGGCTGGGCGCCGAGCCCGGGGTGATGTCCTTCGGCGGCGGCTATCCCGATGCCGGGCTGTTTCCCATCGCCGGGCTGGAAGAGGTCTTCCGGGACGCGATCGGCGGCACCGGCGGTGCCGCGCTGCAATACACCGTGGCCGAGGGCCGGCCGCAGCTGCGCGCCCAGATCGCCGCGCGCATGGCGGCCGACGGCGCGCCGTGCTCCGTGGAGGAGGTGCTGGTGCTGCAGGGCGGCCAGCAGGGGCTGGACCTGCTGGGCCGGCTGCTGCTGGACCCGGGCGACGTGGTGGTCACCGAGGATCCGACCTTCCTGGGCGCCCTGATCGCCTTCGACCCCTGCCAGCCGCGCTATGCCGCGGTGCCGATGGATGCCGAGGGGATGGACACCGACGCGCTGGAGGCGGTGCTGAAGGCGACGCCCCAGGCGCGGGTGATCTACACCATCCCCGATTTCCAGAACCCGACCGGCGTCACCATGAGCCTGCCGCGCCGTCGCCGCCTGCTGGAGCTGGCGGAAAAATTCGACCTGATGGTGATCGAGGACACGCCCTACCGGCCGCTGCGCTTCGCCGGCGAGCATTTGCCCACGTTGAAAAGCCTGGACCGGTCGGGCCGCGTCATCTTCCTCGGCAGCTTCTCGAAGATCCTGGCGCCGGGGTTGCGGCTGGGCTGGGCGGTGGCCTCGCGCCCGGTGATCGAGCGGCTGACCCTGCTGAAGCTGGCCGCCGACACGCAATGCAGCACGCTGAACATGGCGGCGGCCTCGTTGTTCCTCGAGCGCTTCGACGTCGACGCCCATATCGCGACGATCCGCGCCGCCTATGCCGAGAAGAAGGAAAAAATGCTGGGAGCGATCCGGCGGCATTTCCCGCAATCGGTCACCTGCACCGACCCCGAGGGCGGCATGTTCACCTGGCTGACCTTCCCCGAGGGCTTCGACGCCACCGCCTTCATGCGCGACCACGCGCTGCCCAAGGCCCGCGTCGCCTATGTGCCGGGCGCCAGCTTCTTCCCCGTCACCCCGCGGCCGAACCACGCCCGGCTGAGCTACTCGGCGCCGGACTTCGAGACCATCGAGCGCGGCATGGCGGCGCTGGGCGGGCTGCTGAAGCGCCACCTCTGAGGCAACCGGTCACGCGGCCAGGACAAAGCGTCCCCTCCCAAAACCGCGCGCATGGGCTAAACCGGGCGTCATGCAACGTCTCGTCCGCGCCCTGGTCCTGATCCTGATCCTCGGTCTCGCCGGCCTCTGGGGGGTGGCCTGGTTCGGCCGCCAGGAGGGCGAGCCGATCGGCGACGCCTTCCTGCGCCAGGTGGCGTCGCTGACCGGTGGCGAGGCGCCGGTGCCGGTCTCGGCCGGCGGCATGCAGCTGCCCCAGGGCCTGACGCTGGGCGGCGCCTGGTCGGCGGTCGACCAGGACGGCAGGCCGGTCACCCAGGCGAATTTCGACGACACGCTGATGGTCGCCTATTTCGGCTATTCCTTCTGCCCCGACGTCTGCCCGACCGAGCTGGGCTCGATCGCCGCCGCCATGGACAAGCTGAGCGAGGCCGAGCAGGCCCGCGTCACCCCGGCCTTCTTCACCGTCGACCCGGAGCGCGACGATCCGGCGCAGATGAAGCTCTACGTGACGAATTTCCATCCCAGGATGGTCGGACTGACCGGATCCGTGACGCAGGTCGCCGAAACCGCCCGGCGCTTCCGCGTTTTCTATTCGAAAGTGAACCGACCTGAGATGTCCGAATACCTGATGGACCACTCGTCCTTCATCTATCTGATCGGTCGGGACGGGAAGGTGCGGACGCTGCTGCGGCCGCAATCCAGCCCCGAGGCGATCGCCGAGGCGGTGCGTGGGCAGCTCGCCCGGCGCTGACCTGGAGCCGGGCTGAGCGGTAAGGCGTTACGCGCGGCTTTGTTAACGAAATTAAGAACCTATTCACGGATCTGTGCATCATGCACTGGGTCGAGTAGGTTCACCGTTCAGCGAGTCGGTCCGGTCTTATGACGAAGGCAGGCACTGTGGAAAATCCCGGCGTGGCGGCAGCATGAGGAGCAACATGAACATGGCGGATGAATGGTCCGAGGTGCGGACGGCCGCGGAGACCCTGCGGCCTCCCACCCAGGTCGCGCCCAGGCACACCCGCCGCCTGTCGGACAAGATCCTGATCGCCTTCCATCAGGCCTGCGACCAGAGCGATTTCGAGGTGGCGGAAGAATTGCTGCGGATTCTGGAGACCATGGTGACGCGCCGTCCGAGCGTGCCCGACCAGAACCGCCGCAAGAACATGGAGACGCTGGTGGCGGCGCATGAGCGGCTGTGGCTGCTGCGCCACCCCGAGCCGGGCAACTAATCCTCTCCCGTCGGGGCCCGCTGCCGGCGCCGAGCGGCTCTCGAGGCCCGGGGCATCCGCTCCGGGCCTTTTTTACGTCGATCTGGTGTAAAAATCCGGCGGGGGCCTGGTGGGCAGGGCCGATTGACACACGATCAGGCTGCGTGATTTTCTGCCCTGAAGGCCAGCGCAGGGTGAACACCGACCGATGACGAGCACGATCGCCGACGGCTTCTGGGGCGCGGTGGGCAACACGCCCCTGATCCGGCTGAAGCGCGCCTCCGAGGAAACCGGCTGCGAGATCCTGGGCAAGGCCGAGTTCATGAATCCCGGCGGCTCGGTGAAGGACCGGGCGGCGCTCGGCATCCTGCAGGATGCGGTCGATCGCGGCCTGCTGGTCCCCGGCCAGCCCGGCACCGTGGTCGAGGGCACCGCGGGCAACACCGGCATCGGCCTGGCGCTCGCCGCCAATGCGCGCGGCTGGAAGAGCATCATCGTCGTGCCCGAGACGCAGAGCCGCGAGAAGCTCGACTTCCTCCGGATGATCGGCGCCGACCTGCGGCTGGTCCCGGCACGGCCCTTCAGCGATCCCGGCAACTATGTCCATGTCTCGCGCCGCCTGGCCGAGGAGACCGGGGCGGTCTGGGCCAACCAGTTCGACAACCTGGCCAATGCCCGGGCGCATGAGGCCACCACCGGCCCCGAGATCTGGGCGCAGACGGCGGGCCGGATCGACGCCTTCACCTGCTCCTGCGGCACCGGCGGCACGCTGGCCGGCATCGCCCGCGCGCTGAAGGCGCAGAGCGAAGGGGTGAAAATCGTGCTGGCCGATCCTGAGGGCAGCGCCCTGGCCCCCTGGGTCACCACCGGCGCGGTGAAGGCCAGCCCCGGCAATTCGATCACCGAGGGCATCGGCCAGGCCGCCCGCGTCCCCGGCAACCTGGAAGGCGCGCCGATCGACGGCGCCGAGACCATCCCCGACGCCGAGGCGCTGCGCTGGGTTTTTTCCCTCCTTGTCGAGGAAGGCCTCTCGGTCGGCGGCAGCGCGGGCCTCAACGTCGCCGCGGCCGTGCGCGTCGCCAGGGCCATGGGGCCCGGGCATACCATCGTCACCATCCTTTGCGACGGCGGCGCCCGCTACCAGTCGAAGCTGTTCAATCCAGACTTCCTGCGGGAGAAGAATCTGCCGGTGCCGGCCTGGCTGGCGTGACCTGAAAGGAAAGCCGGCGGCGCGGCCCCGGCTTTTTTTCTTGGACCTGATCGACAGGCGATACCCGCGACCTTGGCCTCCTGCCGCTTTGCCGGCAGGCTTCCGCTCGTTCGCTGGACCCTGGTCAGCGCGGAAGCGGCGCTGACCAGGGTCCAGCTTATTGCTTGAGCGGTGATTCACGCCTTTCGGCGAGGCCGCCTCAGGCGATCACGCGCGAGGGAGAGACGCCGGTGAACGGAGCCGAGAGCCTGGTCCACACGCTGCTGAAGAGCGACGTGGACGTTTGTTTTGCCAATCCTGGCACCAGCGAGATGCATTTCGTCGCGGCCCTCGACCGGATCCCCGGCATGCGCTGCGTGCTGGGGCTGCAGGAAAACATCGTCACCGGCATGGCCGACGGCTATTTCCGCATGGCCGGCAAGCCCGCCGCCACCCTGCTGCATTGCGGCCCCGGCCTGGCCAATGGCCTGGCCAACCTGCACAACGCCCGCCGCGCCCGCAGCGGCGTGGTCAACGTGGTCGGCGACCAGGCCACCTATCACCGCCAGCACGACGCGCCGCTGACCGCCGACACCGAGGGCTGGGCGCGCGGCGCCTCCCACTGGGTGCGCACCTCGATGAGCGCGGCGCAGGTCGGCGCCGATGCCGCCGTCGCCGTGCAGGCCGCCCGCACCGCGCCCGGCCAGGTGGCGACGCTGGTGCTGCCCGCCGACACCGCCTGGAACGAGGGCGCGGTCCCCGCCGAGGCGCTGCCGGTGCCGACCCCCTCGGTCGCCGATCCGCTGGTGGTGCGCAGCATCGCCCGCGTGCTGCGCGAGAAGAAGAACGTGCTGATCCTGCTGGGCGGCGCCGCGCTGCGCGGCGAGGCCCAGGCGCTGGCCTGGCGCGCCGCCTCGGCGCATGGGGCGAAGCTGCTCTCCGAGGTGTCGAATGCCCGCATGACCCGCGGCCAGGGCGCCTATCCGCTGGAGCGCGTGCCCTATCCGACCGACGCCGCCCTGCAGGCCATGTCCTGGGTCGAGCACCTGGTGCTGGTCAATGCCCGCGCCCCCGTCGGCTTCTTCGCCTATCCCGAGAAGCGCGGCCTGCACTATCCGGAGAACTGCGAGATCCACGTGCTGTCGCGCTTCGAGCAGGATGCCGAGGCCTCGCTGCGCGCCCTGGTCGAGGAACTCGGCGCTCCGGCGGTGGCCATGCCCGACCCCGGCCCGCGCCCGGAGGCCGCCCGCGGCGCGCCGACGCCCGAGGGCCTGGCGCGCACCGTCGCGGCGCTGATGCCGGAAGGGGCGATCATCGCCGATGAGAGCGTCTCCTTCGGCCGCGGCTTCTTCAAGGAGACCTTCGCGGCGCCCGCGCATGACTGGCTGCAGCTGACCGGCGGCGCCATCGGCTGCGGCATGCCGCTGGCCACGGGCGCTGCCATCGGCGCCGGCGGCAAGCGCCGGGTGATCAACCTGCAGGCCGACGGGTCGGGGATGTACACGCTCCAGGCGTTGTGGACCCAGGCGCGCGAGAAGCTGCCGGTGACCACCATCGTGCTGGCCAACCGCAAGTACCAGATCCTGCTCGGCGAGTACCAGAACGTGGGCGCCAATCCGGGCCCGACGGCGATGGGCATGCTGGACCTCGGCAACCCGACGCTGGACTGGGTGAAGCTGGCCAACGGCATGGGCGTCGAGGCCGCGCAGGCGACCTCGCTGGAGCAGGTGGCCGACCTGCTGGCGCAGTCCTGCGCCCAGCAGGCGCCGTTCCTGATCGAGCTGGTGATCTGAGCCAAGGCGGTCCGGCGCTTTCGCAACTGCGGCGTCGGATTCGCAACTGAGATGGGCAATGGGAGCGCCTTCGCGAGCGCCTCCCTGCCTGTCCGGATCTGCAGGACGGCGCGGATTCGTTTCCGACGTCGTTTTTCTTTTCCTTTTCTATCAGGGGCTTGGGCGGAAGTCGCCGGATGCGGGCGATCTTTTTTGCGTGTGAAGGCACATCGCGCTTGACGCCGGAGCCGGACAGGTCTTATTGCGAATAACTCGCAGTTGCAGACGAGTGCTGGCGGAGGGCGGTTCACTACCGTCCCACCGCAATCCGGATCCCGCATTCTCCCCGGGCCTCCGCCGGCGCTTTCGAACTGCTGCGGGACACCGGGCCTGGCCTGCAGGGGAGGCCATGTCCGGGAGCGGACCGAGGGGATCGACCGCACTATGCGAACCGGTCGTTCCAGCCGCGCGGCACCTGAAGGGGGACGCCGCCGGTTACTCAATTTGCACGCGGGCAGGGCGTGCAACCTCGGTCCGCGCCCCCTTCCTTCGATCCGCTTCGATGCGTTTTCCGGCCCGCGGCAGGGTGGCGCCGCGCGCGGCAGGGTCTAGGCTGGCCGCGTCCAAGAATCCCTTGAGGAACGCCATGCCCTATCTGATCGAGACCTGGGACAAGCCTGACCACCAAGCGCTGCGCCAGGCGACCCGCGCCGAGCATCTCGACTATCTCGACGGCGTCGTCGACAAGCTGCTGGCCTGCGGCGCCAAGCTGAAGGATGACGGCAGCGATGCCGGCGGCGGCTTCTACATCGTTGATGTGGAGACCCGCGAAGAGGCCGAGGCACTGATCGCCGCCGACCCCTTTTCCAAGGTCGGGCTGTTCGAGAAGGTGGTGATCAACCGCTGGCGCCGCGCCTATCTCGACCGCAAGAGCTACCTGCCGCCACGGTAACGCGCGGTCGCCGGAGGCGATCAGGCCTCCTTGGGCGCCAGGCTTTTCACCAGGCGCCGGTTCTTGCCTTCCAGCGCCGCGGCGCGCGCCTCCAGCGCCGCGGCCCAGGCCTCATGGCGGTGGCGGCGGGCGACGGCGGCCAGCGTCTGGTGCCAGCGTGCCGAGCGCGACCGCCGGCCCCGCAGCAGGCCGCGCAGCCCGGCCGCGTCCCGCGCCCAGACCAGCTCCAGCGCCTGCCGCAGGACCTGCGGCTGCCCCAGCAGGAAGATCGATTGGCCCTGCAGGAAGGGGGCGGCGACCAGGCGGGCGCCGGCGGCGGCCAGCAGCGGGCCATGCCCGGCCTCGGCGGGCCCCCAGGGGTCGCAGATCGCGGCGCTCCACTCGGCCAGGTCGCGGCGGTGCAGCCACATGTCGGGATGCAGGGCGGCGCTGAAATGGCCGCGGAAGCGGCGGTCCCAGGGCGTCGCGCCGGGGTCGATGCTGGCCGGCGGCGAGACCGCCAGCGCCCGCTGCAGCCCGAGCCGCCGGCCATGCTTCAGCGCCGCAAAGGCGCCCATGCCATGGCCATAGCCCAGCCGCCGCCCGCGGCCGATGCCGGCCAGCGCCAGCGCGGCGCGGCGCATGCTGGCGGTCGGATACCAGTTCTCCCGCTTGGCGACGAAGCCCAGCGCGTCGAGCTCCAGCCGTTCCACCGCCGGCTGCGCCCAGAAGCGCCCGGGCTCCGGCCGCGTCGCCAGCCCGCCGAAGGTGACCAGCGTGTAGTCCGAGGCGCCGGGGCTGTAGAGCGCCAGCATCTCCTCATCCTCGTAAACGAGCTCAGGCGGCATCCCGTGTCCCAGCCAGACGACGGCCCGCAGCTTAGCCGCTCCGCGCCGCCGAGGGCAGGGCAGGGTGGGGGAGAGCCGGGGCAACCCAGGCCGGGGCTGCGCCGTTTCCCCTGGCGAAAGCCGCCCCGACCCCGAGGGCCGCGACGGAAGGAGCAAGCCGCATGCGACTGACCCCCCTCCTGCTGGCCGCCTCGCTGATCGGCGGGACCGCCCTGGTTCGGCCTGGCGTGGCGCAGACCGCGCCGGCCTCGCCGTCCAGCCAGCCGGCGCCGTCGGCCCCGGCGCCCTCCGCCGCGCCGCAGAGCGGCGGCAATGCCGAGACGCTGCGCAACAACGCGGGCACCCGGGCGCTGGACCGCGCCGCCGGCACCGATGTCTCGGGCGCCTATCCCGGCCAGCGCGACGGCACCCCGGGCAATCCGCCGGGCACCGCCGCCAGCCGGGCGCTGGACCGGGCGGCGGGCACCAACACCTCCGGCGCCTATCCGCAGCAGTCGGACGGGACGCCGGCCAACCCGCCCGGCACCGCGCTGGGCCGGGCGATCGACGGCGCCGCCGGGCGGCCGGGCGCCTCGCCGATCCGTTAAGCCTCGATGGCGGCGGCCGGCCGGATCACGGCGAAGCGGTCGGCCAGCGCCGCCAGGCTCGCCCGCTGCAGCGCCGCCGCCGGCAGCGGCGCCCCGCCCAGCGGGTCGGGCAGGGCGCGCGTCGCCGTGGCGTCGCCCGCGATGGTGACGGGCAGCCCCAGGTCGAGCGCCGCCCGCGCCGTGGTCGAGATGCAGAGATGCGTCATGAACCCGGCCAGCAGGATCGTCTTGCGCCCCGTCGCGACGATGCGCTCCTGCAGGTCGGTCCCCGCGAAGCCGTTCGGCAGCTTCTTTTCGACGATCACCTCGCTGGCCAGCGGGGCGGCTTCCGGCAGGAAGGCGCCGCCCGGGCCGGCGCGGTCGAAGGCGCCGCCGGGGGCGCCAGCATGCGCCACATGGATCACCGGTGTCCCCGCCGCCCGCGCCCGGGCCAGGAGCCCGGCCACCACCGCCGCGGCCGCGTCGATGCCGGCCAGCGGCAGGCGGCCCTCGCGGTATTCGCCCTGGGCGTCGATCACCACCAGCACCGCCTCGGACAGCCGCGCCGCGGGGGGCGGGCCGCCGCCCAGCTCGAACAGCGTCGGCGGTGCCGGCAGGGCGCGCGCGGCCATCTCGAAATGCGCTTCCACCTTGGCGAACTTGTCGCGGCAGCCGGTGTTGCAGAAGCCCACCACCTGGTCGCGCCAGGTGGTCAGCGAATCGGGCTCCACCGGCTTGCCCGACCAGGGGCAGGTCGCGTTGATGGCATCGGTCACGGGCGGTCCTCCGGAAGCTTGACGCCGGCCATGCTGCGCGCGAGGGCGCTGAGGATGAAGGACAACCTGCCCTCCTTTCCTGCCACGCCCTCGCCCGCCGGGCCGCGCAGCATCGTGCTGCCGCTCTATCCCGGGGTGATGCTGCTCGACGTCGCCGGCCCCGCCGAAGTCTTCGCCGCCGCCGACCGGCTGGCCGGCGGCACGGCCTACCGGCTGCATTTCGTGGCGCCCGGCGGCGGCCTGGTGCGCACCGAGCTCGGCCCGGCGCTCTCCGCCGAGCCCTGGGACTCGCTGCCGGAGGGGCCGCTCGACACGCTGCTGCTGCCGGGCGGCGCGGGGGCGCAGGCGGCGGCGGCTGACCCAGCCCTGCTGGACGCGGTGCGCCAGGTGTCAGCGCGGTCGCGGCGGCTGGCCTCGGTCTGCCTGGGCGCCTTCATCCTGGGCGCCGCCGGGCTGCTGGAAGGGCGGCGTGCCACCACCCATTGGCGCTGGTGCGCGGCGCTGCGGCAGGCGCATCCCGAGGCGCAGGTGCAGGAAGGGCCGATCTTCGTCCAGGACGGGCCGGTCTGGACCTCGGCGGGCGTCGCCACCGGCATCGACCTGGCGCTGGCCATGGTGGAGCAGGATCTGGGCCATGCCCTGGCGCTGCAGGTGGCGCGGGCGCTGGTGGTCTTCCTCAAGCGCCCGGGCGGCCAGGCGCAGCTCAGCGCCGCGCTGTCCGCCCAGACCGACAGCCGCGACAGCGATTTCTCGGCGCTGCTCGGCTGGATGGCGGAGAACCTCTCGGCCGACCTGCGGGTCGAGGCGCTGGCGGCCCGCGCCGGCCTCGCGCCGCGCAGCTTCGCCCGCGCCTTCCTGGCCCGCACCGGCCGGACCCCGGCCCGCGCCGTCGAGCAGCTGCGGCTGGAGGCGGCGCAGCGCCTGCTGCGCGAAGGCCGCCTGCCGCTCGGCGCCGTCGCGCATCGCTGCGGCTTCGGCGACGACGAGCGGATGCGCCGCGCCTTCCAGCGCCGCACCGGCACGCCGCCGGCCAGCTGGCGCGGCGGGGGATGAGGGGAGAATTCCCCGGGAATTTCATCCGCGGACGGCTTGATGATCCGCCGGCAGTTTCGTTACGTTTTCGACAAACGCAACGGGAGTGCCGCGGATGTCCGACCAGCAACTGGCCGAAGGGCGCGACGTGGAGCGGCTGGCCGGCCGCGTCGCCGAGCTCGAGGATCAGCTTGCCCGAATGGAGGCGATGCTGGCGCAGAAGCTGGACCGCATCGCCACCCGCCAGGAAGAGATCGGCAGCTTCCTGATCAAGCGCGCCAACCGGATGGCCGAGGCGCAGAGCCTCTATCTCGGCGACCATACGGCGATGACCTTCCTGGAGAGCGGGCATCGCATCTATGTCGACACCCGCAGCCGCGACATCGGCATCCACCTGCTGGCCTCCGGCCGCTGGGAGAGCCAGTACACCAAGCTGTTCCGCAGCCTTGTCAAGCGCGGCGACACCGTGCTCGACATCGGCGCCAACCACGGCTTCTACGCCATCCATGCGGCGACGCTGGTCGGCGCCACCGGCCGGGTCGAGGCCTTCGAGCCCAATCCGCATCTGGCGGGGCTCGCCACCGCCTCGCTGCGCACCAACGGCTTCCGCTGGGCCAAGCTGCATCCGGTCGCGGTCGGCGAGGCGAAGGGCCAGGCCGAGCTGACCTTCAACGTCGACATGCCCGGCGGCGGCAATATCCGCGCCCCCGGCGGCGCTGCCAAAGGCTCGGTCGCGACGGTCGAGGTGGTGGCGCTGGACCAGCTCTTCCCCGACCCGGCCTTCCGCGTCGATGTCATCAAGATGGATGTCGAGGGCTATGAAGGGCGGGCGCTGCGCGGCATGGAGGCGATCCTGCGCCGTTCGCCGCAGGTGAAGATCCTGATGGAATTCTCGCCCGTGCTGCTGGTGCGCGGCGGCATCAACGCGGCCGGCGTGGTCGGCTTCCTGCAGGATCTGGGCTTCCAGGCCTGGTCGATCGGCCATGACGGCCTGACCCAGCCGCTGCCCTGGGACGAGCTGACCGCGAAAGGCACCAAGTCGCAGAACATCCTGGTGGCCCGCAGCCTGTGATTCGGTTCCCGTCCGGCTCTTCGCGGCCGCGCCTGCGCTAGATCTGCCAGGCGGCCGGGCGCCTCTCTGGTCCGGCAGGCGAAGGCCGGTGGATGGGCCGCTACGGGTTCAGGATCGTCGACATCGTCTCGTCGTTGATCATCACCGCCATGACCGGCACCGCCAGGAAGGCGCGCAGCCCCGCATAGTGGCGCGACAGCTCGACATCGAGGGCGGTGTTGCGCCAGGTCTGCGCCAGGTCGCGGGCATAGCGTGCCGGCTGGCCCGACAGCGGCAGGCAGCGCCGCAGCAGCTTGCGGGCGCCCTGCGGCGAGACCGAATAAAGGCCGAGCCCCGCCGCCGAGGCCAGCGGCACCAGCGCTGGCATCCCGCGGAAGGCGCGGAAGATGGGATAGGCTTCGCCCAGGATCAGCGCCGACAGCGGCGTGCCTTCCAGCACCGAGACGGTGCCCGGCACCGGTGGGACCAGCCCGACCGGCCAGTTGTCGTTGTGCGACCACAGCACGATGTCCCAGTCGCCGAGCGCGTCCAGCAGCGGTGCCGCGACGTCGTGGAAATCCGGGCGGATGACGGCGTCGTCCTCGGCGATATGCACCGGCACGTCGCGGGTGATGCAGTCGTTCCACAGCATGATATGCGAGACGGCGCTGCCGCAGGCGCCCGCGGAGTAATGCAGGCCCGGCGCGAAGAGACCCTTCCGCTCGCAGAGGCCGCGGTCCAGCAGCCTGCCATCGCAGGCGGCCACCCGCTCGATGGCGAGGCCGGGGTTCATCTTCTGAAACAAGGCAAAACGTTCGGGGGTCCGGTCAAGGCTGATGACCTTGATGACTGTGTCCACGTCAGGCTCCGCTCATCCATGGGCAGGCGGCGGCACTCATATCGATCCTGACGGGATTTTCATACCGGGCGTCAGCCAGGCTTTTGCCTCACAGCCCGCGCAGCCGCGCCGCCAGCGTCGCGGCGTAGTTGTCGGTCATGCCGGCGACGAAATCGACGGCGCAGCGGATGGTCTCGCTGGCCGTCATGCCGGCGCGCGGGTGATAATCCTGCATCAGCGACAGCGCCTGGCGCGGCCGCAGCTTCATGCGGGCCACATCCTTGTCGGCGCTCTGCGCATAGGCCAGGCAGGCCTCCAGGAAGACGGCCAGCGTCTTCTCCAGCGTGTCGCGGGCGCCGATCTCGAACTCCACCTTGCGGGCATGCAGGTAGAGCACCTCGCGGTTGGTGGTGCGGATGCGGTCGAAGGCCTTGCGCAGCGCGCCGTCGCAAAGGTCGAGCAGGCCTTTGCGCACCGGCATCTCGCCCGCCAGGATCTTCTCCCGGTTTTCCAGGAAGCCCTTCTTCAGCTCGCCGATCATCTGCCCGGCGGCGCGGGAGCGCAGCAGCGCCAGTTTCTGGGGGACGCTGTCTTCCGCAGCGAGCCGCTCGCGGTCGACCCTGGCGACCGGCAGCACCAGCGCCTCGTACTGGTCGTAGGAAAGGATCTGCAGCTCCACCGCGTCCTCGAGGTCGGCCAGGCCATAGGTGATGTCGTCCGCCGCCTCCATCAGCCAGACCGCCGGGTGGCGGGGCAGGGGGCCGGACAGGCCGCATTCCCCGACGACGGCAGCGAAGGCCTTGGCCTCGGTGGCGAAGGCGTTGAACTTGACGCCCGGACGGCCGTCGCGCGCAGCGCGCGGATCCTGGCCGTCCCAGGGATACTTGATGAAGGCGGCGAGGCTCGCGAAGGTCAGCTGCAGCCCGCCGCGCTCGCGATAGCCGTCGGCTGCCGTCAGGATGCGGAAACCCTGGGCATTGCCGTCGAAGCAGGCCAGGTCGGCATCGAGCGCCAGCCCGCTGGCCGCCCCGGGCCCGGCCAGCCACTCGGCCATGAAATCGGAAATCACCTCCTCGCCGGCATGGCCGAAGGGCGGGTTGCCGATGTCATGCGCCAGGCACACCGCCTGCACCAGGTAGCCCAGGTCGTCCGGCGTCTGCCCGGCGGCGGCCAACTCGGCCTTCATCTCCGAGCCGACGGCGAAGCCCAGCGAGCGCCCGATCGAGGCCACCTCCAGCGTGTGCAGCAGCCGGTTGCGCACATGCGGGTTGCTGACCAGCGGATGCACCTGGGTCTTCTGCTGCAGCCGGCGGAAGGGGCGGCTGAAGACGATGCGGTCCTGGTCGATCTGAAAGGGATTTCGCCCCGCCGCAGGCCGGGGCGCCAGGTCAGGAAAACGGCCGGCGTTGAACAGCGCCGGCCACTCCATGCGCGTCAGCCGCGCATCCGGGCGACGGTCGCCGTGGTGGAATTGCCCGGCAGCAGCGCCGCCAGCTTCACCACGCCGCCCCATTCCTGCACCAGCTCGCCGCCCACCACCTGGTCGACGCGGTAATCGGCGCCCTTCACCAGCACGTCGGGGCGCAGCAGGTGGATCAGCTCGACGGGGGTGTCTTCCTCGAAGATGGTCACCAGGTCGACGGTGGCGAGCGAGGCCAGCACGGCAGCGCGGGCCGCCTCCGGCTGGATCGGCCGGGTCGGGCCCTTCAGGCGCTTGACGCTGCTATCGGCGTTCAGCCCGACGACCAGCCGGTCGCACCAGGACCGCGCCTGCTCCAGCAGGTGGACATGGCCCGGATGCAGCAGGTCGAAGCAGCCATTGGTGAAGCCGACGCGCCAGCCACGCTGGCGCCAGCGCTCGACCTGCTCGGCCGCCGCCGCCCGGCGCAACACCTTGCGCAGCGCGCCGCGCTCGGGGGTCAGGGCCTCGAGCAGGTCGGATTCGCGGGCGACCGCCGTGCCGACCTTGCCGACGACCAGGCCGCCGGCGATGTTGGCGATGCGGGCGGCCAGCGGCAGCGACAGGCCGGCCGCCATGCCCGCGGCCAGCACGGCGACGGCGGTGTCGCCGGCGCCGGAGACGTCATGCACTTCCGGCGCCTCGGCCGGGAAGTGGTGCACGGCATCGCCCTCCAGCAGGGTCATGCCGTCCTCGCTGCGGGTCACCAGCACGGCGCCGAAGCCGTGGCGGGCCTGCAGTGCCCGCGCCGCCTCGACGATTTCTTCTTCGGTGTCGATCGGCAAGCCGCTGGCGAGCGCCAGCTCGGCCCGGTTCGGCGTGATGATGTCGGCGCCCGCATACCGGGAGAAGTCTTCGCCCTTGGGGTCGACCACGACGCGGCGGCCGGCGGCCTTGGCGGCGGCGATCAGCCGCTGCGGCACGTCGCCGGCCAGCACGCCCTTGCGGTAGTCGGACAGCACCATGACCGAAGTGGCGGCCACCGTGTCGGCGGCGATCCGCACCAGCCGGTCGGCCAGGCGCTGGTGGATCGGCCGCGCGATCTCATGGTCGGCGCGCAGCATCTGCTGGCCGCTGGCGATGAAGCGGGTCTTGGTGGTCGTCGCCCGGCCGCCCTGCACCAGCAGCCAGGGCTCGACGCCGGGCTGGCCGCCGACCAGGCCGGTCAGGTCCGAGCCCGCCTGGTCGTCGCCGACCACCGACAGGAAGGCGACCGCGGCACCCAGGGCCGTGAGGTTGCGCACCACGTTGCCGGCGCCGCCCGGCATGGCGACCTCGCGTTCCACCGCCAGGACGGGAACCGGCGCCTCGGGGCTGATCCGCTTCACCGCGCCATAGACGTAGCGGTCGAGCATGGCATCGCCCACCACCAGCACCGAGGCGCGCTTGAGCTGGCGCACGGCCTCGGCCAGGTCGGTGTCGATCTCCGAGCCCGTCTCGCCAGCAGGGGTCGCGGCCGGACCGCTGGCGGTCTGGCCGGGGAGGGAGGCTTCCCCGGGGGAGGGCGCTGGCGCGCGGGCCGGACGCTGTCCCTT
>NZ_MLCO01000082.1 GCF_001982615.1 Teichococcus deserti
GACCGCGCTCGACACCATCCGCCGCTTCGGCGATGCGCCGGAGCCGCGCGGCCGCGCGCTGGACCTGGTGGAGCGCGGCTTGCGGCAGATCGAGGCGGTGGTGCGCGCGACGCTGGCCAACCATCGCCAGGATGACGAGCGGCGCCCGCTGCTGGCCGAGGATCTGGAAGACCTGCGCCTGCTGGTCTGGCCGGAGGCGCAGCGCGGCGGCGTGCGGCTGGGCTGGCGCATCGATCTGCCGGTGCCCTTTGCCACCGACGCGCTGCGCCTGCGCCAGCTTCTCCTGAATTTCCTGCTCAATGCCGTCGCGGCGACACCTTCGGGGAAAGCGGTGTCGCTGACGGTCAGGATGCAGGACGGCGCGCTCGAGGCCCGCGTCGAGGACGAGGCCGGCGGCCTTCCCGCCGATGCCGACCGCCGCCTCTCCGGCGAGCCCGATGCGGAAGGCGGGCTGGGCCTCGAGATCGCCGGCAAGCTGGCCGCGGCGCTCGGCGCCCGCATCGAGACGGCGCCGCGTCCGGGGGGCAGCTGCATCACCGTGACGGTGCCTCCCCGCGCGGAGGTGGTTGCATGAACGCCGCCCCGTCGCGTTCCGTCGTCCTGATCGAGGATGACGAGGTCCTGGGCGAATCCCTGGTGCAGCGGCTGACGCTGGAGGGCGTCGCCACGCACTGGGCGCGCAGCCTGCGCGAGGGCGAGGCGCTGCTGCGCCGGCACCGCCCCAACCTGATCGTCAGCGACATCCGCCTGCCCGACGGCAGCGGCGAGGCGCTGCTGCTGCGGCTGATGCCGGAGCTGGGCGGCACGCCGATCATTGTCATCACCGCGCATGGCGACGTGGCGCAGGCCGTGCGGCTGCTGCGCGCCGGCGCCGATGACTACGTGGAAAAACCCTTCCCGCCGCAGCTGCTGCTCGACAAGCTTGCTTCCCTGTCCGACTGGGCGCCGCCGGCACCGCCGCCGACCGGCGAGGCGGGATGGCGCTCGCCGGCGATGCAGCGGCTGCGGCGGCATCTGCTGAAGCTCGGCCAGGTCGACAGCACCCTGCTGCTGGGCGGCGAGAGCGGCGCCGGCAAGGAGGTCGCCGCGCGCCATCTGCACGACGTCAGCCGTCGCGCGGAAAAACCCTTCGTCGCCGTCAATTGCGCGGCCATTCCAGAGGACCTGCTGGAAAGCCAGGTCTTCGGCCATGAGCGCGGCGCCTTCACCGGCGCGCTGACGCGGCAGCTCGGGCTGGCCGAGCAGGCCGGCCAGGGCACGCTGTTCCTCGACGAGATCGCCGAGCTTGGCCCCGCCTCCCAGGCCAAGCTGCTGCGGCTGCTGCAGGAACGCTGCTTCACCCGGCTGGGCGGGCGGGAAACGCTGCCGCTCGGCGCGCGCCTGGTCGCCGCCAGCAACGCCGATCTGCGCGCCCGGGTCGAGGAGGGCCGCTTCCGCGAGGATCTGTTCTTCCGCCTCGCCGTGGTGGAGCTCACCGTGCCGCCGCTGCGGGAAAGGCCGGAGGATCTCGGCGAGCTGGCCGCGCATTTCCTGGCGCATTTCGCCCGCAGCTTCGACCGCCCCGAGCCGCAGCTGAACGCGGACAGCTTCGACGCGCTGCTGGCGCATCCCTGGCCGGGCAATGTGCGCGAGCTGCGCAACCGCATCGAGCGCGCCATGGTGCTGGCCGACGGGCCGCGGCTGGAGCCGGCCGATCTCTTCCCCGAACGCCGCGCCGAGCCCGAGGCGCCGCTGTCCCTCGCCGCCGCCCGCGACGCGGCCGAGCGGGCGCATATCCGCCGGGCTTTGGCCCGCAGCGGCAACCGGCTGGGCGATGCGGCGCAGCTGCTCGCCATCTCGCGCACCACGCTGTGGGAGCGGATGAAGCGGCTCGGTTTGAAGAGCTGATACTCCCTGGAGGACGTCCTGTTGAACGCGAAGAAAGATTGGGCCGATGTCATCGGCGGCCTGCTGCTGCTTGCGGGCGGCTTGTGGTTCATGAGCATGGCGGCCGGCCAGACCATGGGCACGCTGCGCCGCATGGGCCCGGGCTACATGCCCATGGCCATCGGCGTGCTGGTGGTGGTCTTCGGCCTGCTGGTCGCGGTGCCCGCGCTGTTCCGCGCCGGCACCCTGCCGGTGCCCGAATGGCGGCCCTTCGCCACCATCTGCCTCTCGGTGCTGGCCTTCGCGCTGGTCGTGGAGAAATTCGGCCTGGTGCCGGCGACCGTGGTGCTGACCGTGGTCGCGGCGCTGGCCGAGCCGAAGCTGAAGCCGCTGCAGCTCGGCATCCTCTGCCTGGCGCTCTCGGCGATCGGCGTCGGCGTCTTCGTCAAGGGCCTCGGCATCCCCGTCGCCGCCTTCCGGTGGCCCGTCTGATGGAGATGCTCGGCAACCTCGCGCTCGGCTTCAACGAGGCCTTTGCGCTGCAGAACCTGATCTACTGCTTCTTCGGCGTCTTCCTCGGCACCTTCATCGGCGTGCTGCCGGGGATCGGGCCACTGGCCACCATTTCCATGCTGCTGCCGCTGACCTTCCATGTGCCGCCGACCGCGGCGCTGGTCATGCTGGCCGGCATCTACTACGGCGCGCAATATGGCGGCTCGACCGCCTCGATCCTGATGAACCTGCCGGGGACGCCGGCGGCGGCCGTGGTCTGCCTCGACGGCTATCCGATGGCCAAGCAGGGCCGCGCCGGCGTGGCCCTGTTCATGACCACCGTCGCCTCCTTCGTCGGCAGCACCATCGGCATCATCATCCTGACCGCCTTCTCGCCGGCGCTGGCCGACGTGGCGCTGGCCTTCGGTCCGGCCGACTATTTCTCCATGATGCTGCTCGGGCTGATCGCGGCGGCGGCGCTGGCCCAGGGGTCGCCGGCCAAGGGCATCGCCATGGTGCTGCTGGGCCTGGCGCTGGGCATGGTCGGCACCGACGTGCAGACCGGAGCGCAGCGCTTCACCTTCGGCATCCCGCAGCTGGCCGACGGCATCAACCTCGTCGCCCTGGCCATGGGCCTGTTCGGCGTCTCCGAGGTGATCAGCAGCATCACCCGCATGCGCGCCGTGGCCAAGCAGAAGCAGGAGCGCATCACGCTGCGCTCGATGATCCCGACCCGCGACGACGTCAGGCAGTCCTGGCGCTCGATGCTGCGCGGCAGCGGCGTCGGCTCCTTCTTCGGCACGCTGCCGGGGGCGGGCACCACCATCGCCGCCTTCATCGCCTATGCCATCGAGAAGCGGGTGGCCCGCAAGCCGGAGCGCTTCGGCAAGGGCGCCATCGAGGGCATCAGCGCCCCCGAGGCCGCCAGCAACGCCTCGGCCCAGACCGCCTTCATCCCGACGCTGACGCTGGGCATCCCGGGCGACGCGGTGATGGCGCTGATGCTGGGCGCCATGATCATCCAGGGCATCCAGCCCGGGCCGCGGCTGGTGGCCGAATATCCCGAGCTGTTCTGGGGCCTGGTCGCCAGCTTCTGGATCGGCAATGTTCTTCTGGTTATCCTGAATATTCCGATGATCGGGCTCTGGGTGCGGATGCTGCGCATCCCCTATGCCATTCTCTATCCCTCGATCCTGCTGTTCATCTGCATCGGCGTCTTCAGCGTCAACAACAGCGCCTTCGACGTGCTGATCGTCATGGTCTTCGGCGTGGTCGGCTATGCCATGATGCTGCTGCGCTTCGAGCCGGCGCCGCTCGTCCTCGGCTTCATCCTGGGGCCCCTGATGGAGGAGCATCTGCGCCGCGCCATGCTGCTGTCGCGCGGCGATCCGATGGTCTTCCTGTCGCGGCCGATCAGCGCCAGCTTCCTGGCGGTGACCTTCGCGCTGCTGGCCTGGTCGCTCTATGCCGCAGTGCGGGCGCAGCGGCGCGCGCGGCTGGCCATGGCGGCCGGATGACGGAAACCCTGCTCGCCTGGGTCGAGGCGCATGCCGCCTGGGCCCCGGCGGCGGTCTTCGCCCTGGCCTTCGCCGAATCCCTGCCGCTGCTGGGCTTCTTCGTGCCCGGCTCGGCGATCCTGCTGGGCGTCGGCGTGCTGATCGCGCTCGACGCCCTGCCGGTGCTGCCGGTCATGCTGGCCGCCATGGCCGGCGCCGCGCTCGGCGACAGCAGCGGCTTTCTTCTCGTCCGCTGGCTGGGGCGGGGCGCGGCGCGGCGCTGCCTGCCGGCGCGGGGACGCCGGCTGCAGGCGCGCTCGGTGCTGATCTTCCGCCGCTGGGGCTGGTGGGCGGTTTTCCTCAGCCGCTTCTTCGCGCCCCTGCGCGCCTTTGTGCCGGTGATCGCCGGGCTGTCGGGCATGTCGATGGCGCGGTTCCAGAGCGCCAATATCCCCTCGGCCATCCTCTGGGCGCCGGTGGTGCTGCTGCCCGGGCAGATCGCCGCCTGGGCCGCCGGCGCGCTGGACGGGCCGGCGCTGCTGGCCGGCCTGGCGATCCTCCTGGCGGCGACAGGCTTCTTCCTGGTTCGCGGGCGCCGGACGGCCTAGGCGCGCGGCGCCAGCCCCGCCTCGCGCACCAGCCCGCGCAGGGAATCCTCTGCCGCCGCCAGGTGTTGAGAGAAGTGCCCGGCATCGGGTTGCAGCGGCCGGGCGCCGAAGCCGCCCAGGATGCGGTGCAGCTCGGGATCGGCGGTCGCCGCCCCCAGCGCCGCGGTCAGGGTCAGCCGCAGGTCGCGCGGCGCCTCGGCGGCGGTGAAGACGCCGTGCCAGCCCAGCGCCTCGATCCCCTGCAGCCCCAGCGCGTCGAAGCCGGGCAGCGCGCCCCTCCAGCCGGCGCCGCCCGGATGGCTGCTGGCCAGGGGCAGGATGCGGCCGGCCTCGACCATCGGCCCCAGGCTGGCGCTGCCGACGAAGCCTGCCGCCAGCTGCCCGGTCGCCAGGTCGCGCTGGATGCCGCCGCCGCCGCGATAGGGCACGTGGTCCAGCGCCAGCCCCTGCCGCGCCGCCAGCAGGGCGCCGGCGACGTGGCCGACGCTGCCCACCCCGCCCGAGCCATAGGGCAGCGGCGCCTCCGCCATCCGCGCCAGGCCGAGGAAGCCCGCGGCATCGGCGATGCCGGAGGCCGCGGGCACCGCCAGGATCAGCGGCGTCTCGGCCACCGCGCCGAGGCCGGCCAGCTGCACCGGCGACGGTTCTCCGCCTGCGTGCAGCAAGGACGAAATCAGCAGCGAAGCATCGTCGAGCAGCAGGGTGGTGCCGTCGGGCGGGGCGGCGGCCAGGGCCTGCAGCGCTAGCAGCCCGGCGCCGCCGCCGCGGTTCTCCACCAGCACCGGCTGGCCCAGGAAATCTGCCAGCCGCGGCTGCAGCAGCCGGGCGATGCGGTCCGCCGCGCCGCCGGCGGCGAAGGCCACCACCAACCGCAGCGGCGCCCCG
>NZ_MLCO01000083.1 GCF_001982615.1 Teichococcus deserti
CCGGCGGCGCCGCCGCCGGTCGCTCAGCCGCCCGCTGCCCAGGCTCCCGCCGCGCCGCTGCCGCCGCGCGCCGCCACCCCCGGCGCCGCCATGCCGGTGACCGCGCCGATCCCGCTGCCCTTCGGCCGCTCGGTCGGCGCCGCGGCGCTGGCCCGCGGCGGCGCGCTGATCATCGCCTTCGACGACAACCGCCCGCTCGAGCTGGCGGCGCTGCGCCGTCTCTCTCCCGCGCTGGCCCGGATGGAGATCATGGAGGTGCCCGGCGCCGCCGTGCTGCGCCTGCCCCTGGTCCCCGGCGGCGGCATCCCCGGCCTGCGCCGCGACGCCGACGGCATCTGGCAGATCGTGCCCCCGAACAGCCCGCGCCCCGAGCGCATCCTGGTCGAGCAGGAGGAGGGCGCCAGCCCGCGCCTGCTGCTGCGCGTGGCCGAGCCCGGCCGCGTCGTCGCCGTGCCGGACCGCGAGACGGGGGGGCTGCTGCTGCTCGGCCTGCTCGGCGCCCCGGCCCGCGCGCTGCCGGTCGGCCAGAGCTTTTCGCCCTTCGACCTGCTGCCGACGGATCATGGCGTGGCGCTGGCGATCCGCGACCCCTCTGTCGCGCTGCGCACGGTGCGCGAGGGCTTCGCCGTGCCGCTGGCCTCCAAGGGCACGCTGGCGATCGGGCCGATCCCCGGCCATCTCGGCGAGGTCGGCTCGCAGATGGCCCGTGTCCTCGACCTGCAGGACCGCCCGGTCGCCGCGCTGATGCAGCGCCGCCGCACCCTGTTCTCCCAGCTGATGAACGCGCCGCCGCAGGCCCGCGCGGCGCTGCGGCTCGACCTGGCGGAGACGCTGCTGGCCATGGGGCTGGGCGCCGAGGCCCAGGCCCTGGCCCAGCTCGCCACCGAGGACGATCCGCGCATCGCCGGCGACAAGCGCGCGCTGCTGCTGACCGGCGCCGGCGCGCTGATGGCCGGGCGCGGCGAGGAATCGCTGGCACCGCTGGCCGATCCGCGCCTGCCGCGCGACGGCGAGCCCGCCTTCTGGCAGGCGCTGGCCCGGCTGGATGCGCTGGGGGAGGGCACGCCCTCGACCGAGCTGGCCGCGGCGCTCGCCCGCAACGCGCCGCTGCTGGTCACCTATCCGAAGGCGCTGCGCGACCGGCTGGTGCCGCGCGTGGCGCGCGCCCTGATCGAGGCCGGCGCCCAGCGCGACGCCGCCGCCCTGCTGGACGAGGCCCCGGGTGACACCCCGGCCCATGTCTTTGCCCGCACCCGCCTGGCCGAGGCGAAGGGCGAGACCGACGCCGCCATGGCCGCCTATGACAAGCTGACCGAGGGCCGCGACCGCGACATCCGCGACCGCGCCCGCGGCCGCATCGCCGAGCTCGGCCTGCTGACCGGCAAGCTCGACCCCGGCGCGGCGGCGGCCATGCTGGAGGCCGCCATCCCCGGCTGGCGCGGCGACCAGCGCGAGCTGAACCGGCGGCTGCGCGCCGCCGAGCTCTACCACCAGGCCGGCCAGCACGAGAGCGCGCTGGCCCTGCTGGAGGAGACGGCGACGCTGTTCCCCGACGCCGCCGAGACGGTGCAGGGACAGACCTCGGAAGCGCTGCTGGGCGTGCTGCTCGACCCCAAGACCCCGGTGATCGAGGCGGCGCAGTTCTACGAGCAGCGCCAGGCGCAGCTGCCGCAGGGCCCGCGGCTGGACGCGGCGGCGCTGCGCATCGCCGACGGGCTGGCGGCGCTCGACCTGTGGGATCCGGCGGCGCGGCTGCTGGCCAAGGCGGCGCTGAAGAGCGACCGCCCGGCGCCGATCAACCTGCGCCTGGCCGAGCTGCTGGTCGCCGCCGGCGAGGGGGAGAAGGCGCTCTCCGTCATCCAGGCCCTGCCCGAGGCGGCGCTGGAGCCCTCCGACCGGCCGCGCCGCTCGATGGCCGAGGCGCGCGCCATGGCGCTGTCCGGCCAGCTGACCCAGGCGACCGCGGCGCTGCGCAACATGGGCCCGGCCGGCGCGGCGCGGCTGGCCGACCTGCTGGCGGCGCAGCAGGACTGGGGCGGGGCGGCCGATGCGCTCTCCGCCCATGCCGCGGCGCTGCTGCCGGCGGCGCCGGCGCAGCTGAACCCGGCGCAGCGGCAGCTGCTGCTGCGGCTGGCCGCCTTCCGCACGCTGGCCGGCGACGAGGCGCGCATCGCCCAGCTGCGCGACAGCTATGGCAGCCGCATGGCCGGCGGGCCTTTGGGCGACGCCTTCGCGACGCTCACCGCCCCGCCCGCCAGCGCCGGCACGCCGGAGCTGCAGCGGCTGCGCCAGGAGGTCGCGCTCAGCCGGGCGCTGTCCAAGGAACTGCAAACCCTGCGGTAAGGGACGGGCGGTGCAGGTTCCCGGCGGGTCCAGTCCCTGCCGATCACGGGCCGAAAAGACCAGCTTTCGCTGTGGCCTGGCGGCATCACCCCGGGGGTCTTCGCGGGACCGTCTTGCACCCTGAAGGAGCGGTTAACATCTCGGCCGCAATCCGGGGTGACAAGGCGGGCATGAGCCAGCGTTCGACCGATCCTCTCGCCCTTGCCGGCCAGAAGCTCCACTGGCTGGACCAGCGCCAGCGCGTGCTGGCGCAGAACATCGCCAATGCCAATTCACCCGGCTACCAGCCGCAAGACCTGGCCCCCTTCGCCCAGGCGCTGGAGCGCGCCGGCGCCGGCGTGGCCATGGCCCGCACCGACGCGCAGCATCTCAGCACCGGGGTCGACCCGCGCGCCCGCAAGGACCGCAACAACGCCGAGCGCAAGCCGGACGGCAACGCCGTCTCGCTCGACCAGCAGGCGCTGAAGGTCGCCGAGACCGACCAGGCGCACCAGCTGGCCCTCGGCCTGCACCGCAGCTGGGTCGGGCTGTTCCGCAGCGCGCTCGGCCGCAACGGCTGACCTCACCTAGGTTCACCAGGGGAACTCGATGGATCTCGATCGCGCCCTCAGCGTCTCCGCCGCCGGCATGGCCGCGCAGTCGACGCGTCTCCGCGTGACGGCCGAGAACATGGCCAACCAGGACACCACCGGGCAGACCCCGGGGGCCGACCCCTATCGCCGCAAGACGGTGACCTTCACCAACCATCTCGACCGCGCGCTCGGCGTCTCCACCGTGCAGGCCAGCCGCGTCGGCACCCAGCAGGGCGAGTTCCCCGAGCATTACGAGCCGGCCCATCCGGCCGCCGATGCGCGTGGCTACGTCCGCACGCCCAATGTCGACAGCATGGTCGAGATGATGGACATGCGCGAGGCGCAGCGCAGCTACAGCGCCAACCTCTCGGTGCTGGAGACCACCCGCTCGATGCTGCTGCGGACCATCGAGGCGCTGCGCGGATGAGCACCACCCCGCTGAACGGCTCGGCCGCCTTCAACGCCTATCGCGCCGCCGCCCAGATCGGCAGCGGCAGCGAGAGCAGCAGCAGCACCGGCGCGACCGCCGGGCTGGGTGGCGTCGGCGGCGCCGGCGGCAGCTTCGGCGCCATGCTGGAGCGCGCGGTCAACAATGTCGTCGACACGACGCGCGCCGCCGACACCGCCTCGACCGGCGCCATCAACGGCACGGTCGGCGTCACCGACGTGGTGCTCGCCGTCTCCCGCGCGGAGCTCGCGCTGCAGACCACCGTCGCGCTGCGCGACCGCGTCGTCGCTGCCTACCAGGAAGTGATGCGCATGCCGCTCTGAGCGGCAAGGCCAGCCCAACGGGCCGGAAGATCCGGCCGGCATTGCCGCAGGAGGCGGTCGAGATGGAAAGCGATGCCATCGCGCTGGCGGGGCAGCAGGCGCTGTGGACCTGCCTGCTGATCGGCGGCCCGCTGCTGGGCATCTTGCTGGTGGTGGGCCTCTCGGTCGCCATCCTGCAGGCGCTGACCCAGGTGCAGGAGGCGGCGCTCGCCTTCGTCCCCAAGATGCTGGCGCTCGGCCTGGCGCTGCTGTTCGGCAGCTCGGCCGCCATTGCCGTGATGCGCGGCTTCACCGAGGGGCTGTTCGACCAGATCGTGGCCCTTGGCGGGGTGCGGTGAACGCCGCCGAGTTCCTCCAGGCGCTGCCGCACCTGGCGTTCCAGGCGGTGCTGGTGATGTGCCGCGTCGGCGCCTGCGGCATGGTGCTGCCCGGCATCGGCGAGACCGAGGTCTCCTCCAGCATCCGCCTGGGCCTGGCGCTGGCCGTGGTGGCGCTGCTGCTGCCCGGCCTCGAGCCGGTGCTGCCGCGCGAGCCGGCGACGGTCGCCGCCACCCTGCAGCTGGTCGGCACAGAGCTGGCGATCGGCCTGTGGCTCGGCTGGCTGGCGCGGCTGATGGTCTTCGCGCTGACCATCGCCGGCCAGACCATCGGCTTCTTCATCGGCCTGGCCAGCGTGCTGACCCCGGATCCGACCGTGGGCTCGGGCGGCACCGCGATCGGCCGCTTCCTCGGCATGGCCGGCACCGTGCTGGTGCTCTCCACCGGCCTCTACGCCATCCCGCTGCGGGCGCTGGCCGAAAGCTACGAGGTGCTGCCGGCCGGCGGCCCGCTGGCGCTGGGCGGTGCCGCCGAGACGGTCGCCGCCGCCACCGCCGCCAGCTTCAGCCTGGCGCTGCGGCTCTCGGCGCCGCTGCTGCTGCTGTCGCTGCTGCTGCAGATGGGCAGCGGGCTGCTGGCCCGCGTGGCGCCCCAGGCGCAGGTCTATATCCTGGCCGCGCCGGCGCAGACGCTGGCCGGCGTGGCCCTGCTCGCCGTGATCCTGCCGGCGCTGCTCGCCCATTGGGCCGAGGCCGTCCGCGCCGCCTTCTCCCTGCTGCCCGGGCTTGGCTGAGTCATGGCCGAGGGCAGCAGCGAGGCGGATGCCGAAGACCGCACACACGACCCCTCCGAACAACGGCTGCGCAAGGCGCGCGAGGCCGGCCAGGTCCCGCTCGGCCGCGAGGCGGTGCAGCTCGCCAGCCTCTGCGGCGGCGCGCTGGCGCTGTCCTGGCTTGGCCCGGCGCTCGGCCGGCAGCTGGTCGAGGCCTGCCGCGGGCTGTTCAGCCAGACCCATGCGCTGAGCTGGGACGCCGCCGCCCCCGACCTGATGGCGCGCGCTGCGCCACTGGTCTTCGGCTGCGCCGGCCTGGCCGCGCTGGCCGGCGTCATCGCGACGCTGATCCAGACCCGCGGCCTGATCAACGCCAAGGCGCTGGCGCCGAAGCCGAGCAAGATCAGCCCGCATACCGGCATCAAGCGGCTGTTCGGCCCGCAGGGGCTGATGGAGCTCGGCCGCGCGCTGATCAAGCTGCTGGCCTGCGGCCTGGCCATGTGGTGGGTGTCGGGCGACGTCATCGCCCTGCTGCCCGGGACGCTCGCCAGCCCGCCGGAGGAGCTGGCGACCACCGCCCTCAGCCTGATCACCCGGCTGCTGAGCTATGCCGTCGCGGCCTTCGCCGTCGTCGCCTTCGCCGATTTCGGCATCGTCCACTTCAAGCACATGAAGTCGATGCGGATGACGCTGCAGGAGGTGAAGGACGAGATGAAGGAGAGCGAGGGCGACCCGCATTTCCGCGCCCGCCGCAAGCAGATCGCCATCAGCCGCAGCCGCAAGCGCATGATGGCCGAGATCCCGAAGGCGACGGTGATCGTCACCAACCCGACCCACTACTCGGTCGCGCTGGCCTATGTCCGCGGCGTCGACGCGGCGCCGCGCATCGTCGCCCGCGGCGTCGACGCGCTGGCGATGCGCATCCGCGCCGAGGCCGACAAGCACGGCATCCCGATCATCCCGAGCCCGCCTTTGGCCCGCGCCTTGTACAAGCTCGACGACGGCGCCCAGATCCCGGCGGAACACTTCCAGGCGGTGGCGGAGATCATCGCCCTGGTGTGGCGGATGAAGGGTAATCGGGCAGCCTGAAGCAGAAGAGGATCAGGGTAGGTCGGGGGAATGAATTCCCCCGAACCCCCTTCTTTTTTCTGGGGTGACTGCCGTGTCCACGTGACGACAGTACGTGAAACGGCCCGGCCGCAGCGCGACCTTTGAGGTGGCGCCGTTTTTGTACGATGGCGTCCCGCCGTGATGCCCGGGTGTCGGCTTTGTTGAAGCGCTGGTCAGTCAACGGCCGGGAATCAGAAAAAAGAAGGGGTCCAGGGGAATTCATTCCCCTGGCCTACCTCTGTGCTTACTGCGGCTTGTCTTTCTTCCGGGACGCCATCTCATCCAGCGCCGCCTGCGTCTTCCGCCCAAGCCGCTTCTCTTCCTCGGCTTCGCGCGCCTCCCGGGCCAGCTCGACGACCCGTTCATTGGTCCGCGCCTGGGTCACCGCGCGGCGCGCTTCCTCGGCGGCGGCTTCGGCCAGGCGGGCTTCGGTGGCCATGCGTTCGCGCATCGCCTGGCCGCGCGGCAGCCAGGCGGCAAGCCCCGGCCCGGCCAGCATCTGCAGGCCGGGATCGGGCTGCGCGGCCTGGGCCTGGCGGGCGGCGGCGGTCTCGGCGGGGATGGCGGCGGCGGCGGCCTCGGCGCGGGACTGCGCCGCGGCGGCGGCCTGGGCGCGCTCGGCGGCGTCGCGCTGGGCCAGCGCCGTCTCCAGCGCGCGCAGGCGCTGGAGGACGGCCAGCGGGTCACGCGCGGCCAGCGCCGGCCTCCATGCTCTGCGCCAGCACGGCGAAGGCTTCGCCGGCGGTCATCACCGGCTCGTCCTTGCGCTGCGACAGGAAGGCCTCGATTCGGGGGGCGATCTGCAGCGCCTCGTCGACCGCCGGGTCGGTGCCGGCGCGGTAGGCGCCGAGGCGCACCAGCTCGGCCATGTCGGCTTGCAGCGACAGCAGGCGGCGGGCGCGCTGCATGGTCTCGCGCTCGGGCGGCGTCAGGCAGCCGGGGACGGTGCGCGACAGGCTGCGCAGGATGTCGATGGCGGGCCAGCGGCCGCGCTCGCCGATCTTGCGGTCGAGCACCACGTGGCCGTCGAGGATGCCGCGCACGGCGTCGGCGATCGGCTCGTCATGGTCGTCGCCCTCGACGAGGACGGTGAACAACCCGGTGATGGCGCCGCCCTGGCCCTCGAGCCCCGGACCGGCGCGCTCCAGCAGGCGGGGGAGCTCGGCGAAGACGCCGGGGGTGTAGCCGCGGGTGGCGGGGGGCTCGCCGGCGGCCAGGCCGATCTCGCGGCAGGCCAGGGCGAAGCGCGTCACGCTGTCCATCATCAGCAGCACGTGGCGGCCGTTGGCGGCCAGGCTCTCGGCCACCGTCATGGCGGCATAGGCGGCCTCGCGCCGCATCAGCGGCGGCGAATCGGAGGTGGCGCAGACCACGACGCTGCGCGCCAGGCCTTCGGGGCCGAGGTCGTCCTCGATGAATTCGCGGAGTTCGCGGCCGCGCTCGCCGACCAGGCAGAGCACCGCGGCGTCGCAATCGGCGCCGCGCGCCAGCATGGACAGCAGCGTGGACTTGCCGACGCCGGAGGCGGCGAAGAGGCCGAGTCGCTGGCCGGTGCGCATGGTGCAGAAGGCGTCCATGGCACGGACGCCGAGGTCGAGGCGCGGACCGAGGCGGGCGCGCAGCCCGGCCTCGGGCGGGCCACCGCGCAGCGGGCGGCCGATCGCGGCGCGGCCGACCGGGCCGCGGCCATCCATCGGCCGGCCCAGCGGGTCGACGACCCGGCCGAGCCAGCTGTCGTCGGGGTGCAGCTGCGGCGGGCCCTGGAACACCACGGGGGCGCCGAGGCGGACGCCCTCGAGGGCGCCATAGGCCATGGCGCGGGCCTGACCGCCGGAGAGCGCCACCACCTCGGCCGGGACGGGGCCATTGGCCGATTCGACGTTCACCCGGGCGCCAACCGAAAGAAAGGGCTGCAGGCCGGTGATCTCAACGGACAGGGCGCCGGCGGAGGCGACGCGCCCGGCGATGCGGCCCTGCGGCAGGGCGCGCAGGAGACCCGCGGCCTGGCGGGCGCGGGCGGCGGTGGTGAGCTCGGCCGGCATCAGGCGCCGCCCCAGCAGCGCGCCGCCGCCGGCGTGTCGAGGCGGTAGGCGCCGTGGCAGCCGGCCAGCGGCACGAAGCGGCTGCGCAGGCTCAGCAGCACTTCCGCCGCGCCGAGATAGAGGAGGCCATCGGCGGCCATCCGCTGCGCGCAATTCTCCACGACCCGCTCCTTGGTCGGCTGGTCGAGATAGATAAGCAGGTTGCGCAGCAGAACCACGTCGAAAGGGCCGGCGGAGGGCGGATTTTCGACCAGGTTGGCGGTCACGAATCGGCAATCGTCGCGCAGGGCGGCGATGGCGCGCAGCCCCCCGGGGACGGCCTCGAACCAGCGCGAGCGGCGGGCGGGGCTCAGCCCGCGGGCCGATTCGAAATCCGAGAAGACGCCTTCGCGGCAGCGGGCGACGACGCCGGAGGACAGGTCGGTGCCCAGGATCTCGACGCCGCGGCCGCCCAGCGCCGGGCGCCCCTCATGCGCCAGGATGGCCAGGGAGAAGGCTTCCTGGCCGGTGGAGCAGGCGGCGGACCAGAGCTTCAGCCGGGCGTCGCGCGGCCGGGCGGCGGCGAGCCGCGGCAGGGCGATCTCGGCCAGATGGCGGAACGGCAGCTCGTCGCGGAAGAAGCTGGTCTCGTGGGTGGCGGTGGCGGTGGCCATCTCGGCCGCCAGTGCGCCGGCGCCCGGGCCGCGCAGCCGGCGCAGCAGCGCGCCGAGATCGGCCAGGTTGTGGCGGCGCAGCAGCGGCGCCAGCCGGGTGACCAGCAGGTAGTCCTGCTCCGGTCCGAGCACCAGGCCGGAGACCCGGCGGATCGCCTGGGCCAGCTCCTGGAACTCGGCCGGCGACAGGTTGCTGCGCAGCGGCGGGATCGCGGGCGCCGCAGGCCGGGCCGCCGGCGCCGTCATGCGGCGCCGATCAGCTCCGCCAGGCGCTGGGCCAGCTGCGGCAGCGGCAGCACCTCGCGCGCGGCACCCCGCTCGACCACGGCGCCGGGCATGCCCCAGACCACGCTGGTCGCCTGGTCCTGGGCCAGCACCAGCCCGCCGGCCGCGTCGATGGCGACCGAGCCGGGGCCGCCGTCATGGCCCATGCCGGTCAGCACGGCGACGGCGCAGCGGCCGCCATAGACGCTGGCCAGGCTGCGCAGCATCGGGTCCACGGCGGGGCGGCAGAAATGCTCTTCCGGCCCGTCGGACAGGGTGATGGTCGGCGGGCTGCCGGCGGCGACCAGCATGTGCCGGCCACCCGGCGCCAGATAGGCGCGGCCGGGCAGCACCGGCTCGCCTTCCTTGGCGACCTGGACCGGGACCGGGCCGATGCGGCCCAGATGCTCGGCCAGCATCGGGATGAAGGCGGGCGGCATGTGCTGGGTCAGCAGCACCGGCAGGCGGGGCGGGCGGCGGAAGGCGCGGAAGACATGCGCCAGCGCCTCCGGCCCGCCGGTCGAGGAGCCGATGGCCAGCACCGCCGGCGGCACCGAGGCGCGCGGCGAGCGGCTGAGCACGATCGGCGCCGCGGGGGCCGGGGCGCGCAGCGGCGG
>NZ_MLCO01000084.1 GCF_001982615.1 Teichococcus deserti
CCGCCAGGATGGAGACCGCGGCATAGAGCCCGGTGAACAGGTCGCTGACCGGCAGGCCGACCTTCATCGGCCCGGCGCCGGCCGTGCCTTCGGGGCGGCCGGTGATGCTCATCAGCCCGGACATGCCCTGGACCAGGAAGTCATAGCCGCCGCGCCGGGCATAGGGGCCGGTCTGGCCGAAGCCGGTGACCGAGCAGTAGATCAGTCGCGGATTGGCGGCGCGCAGGCTTTCGGCATCCAGCCCGAAGCGGGCCAGGGCGCCGACGCGGAAATTCTCCACCACGACATCGGCCTGCAGCGCCAGTTGCCGCACCAGCGACGCGCCTTCAGCTTGGGAAAAGTCGATGGCCAGCGACCGCTTGTTGCGGTTGGCACAGAAGAAGTAGGCGGCGTCGGGCGACGGCAAGGAATCCGCCACGAAGGGCGGGCCCCAGCGGCGGGTGTCGTCGCCCCGGCCGGGCTGCTCGACCTTCAGCACCTCGGCGCCCAGGTCGCCCAGGATCTGCGAGGCCCAGGGCGCCGCCAGCACGCGCGACAGGTCCAGCACCTTCAGCCCGGCCAACGCCATCGGCTGCGCGGCATCGCCTTCCGCCTGGGCCATGCGGCCTTCTCTCCCTCGGTCGTTTCATTCGTTGAAATTCTATTTCAGAGGAACTATGGCATGGGGCGCGGCGCCTCGGGAAGCCCCATTCCGCGCCGCGCCAGGGAGAAGAGCTGCATGGCCTCCTACGAGCCGGTCACCGCGCTGCTGCGCGGGCTGGAGGTGCTGCGGGCGGTCAACCGCCTGCCGGTCGCGACGGTGAAGGATATCCATCGCCAGACCGGGCTGAACCAGCCCTCCGTGGTGCGGATGCTGGAGACGCTGATGCATGCCGGCTTCGTCACCCGCGACGGGCAGCAGGCGGTGTATCGCCCGACCGGCCGCACGCTGGAGCTCGGCGCCGGCTACGTCCTGCACCGGGAGGTGGGCGAGGCCGCCTCGCCGATCATGTCGGCGCTGCGGCGCCAGGTCGGCTGGCCGTCGGATGTCGCGGTCTTCGACGGCGACGCCATGGTGGTGGCGCATACCAGCCGCGGCGAGGGCCGTTTTCTTTTCGAACGGCGCCAGGGCTATCGGGCGCCGATCCTGGCGACGTCGCTGGGGCTTTCCTTCCTGGCCTTCAGCGAGCCGGGGCACAGGGCGCAGGCGCTGGCCCTCGCCGCCCGCTCGCCAGAACCCTGGAACGACGCAGCCCGCCATCCGGAGCGCGCCGAGGCGCTGTTCGCAAAGATCCGGGAAGACGGCTTCGCGGTGATGGACGAGGCCTATGCGCTGCGGGAGTACAATGGCCTGGCCAGCTCGATCGGCGTGCCGGTGATGGTCGGCGGCCAGGCGCGCGCCGCGGTCAACCTGATGTATCTGCGCGAGGCGATCGACCGCGACGGCGCCGCCACCCGCCTGCTGCCGGTGCTGCAGGAAGCGGCGGCGGAACTCGCCAAGGTCTTCGCCGGGCTGAATGCCGGCATCTGGCCAAGGCCCGCCCCGCCGTCCTGAACGCTACTTCGTCGGCCGCACCATGTCGAAGCGGTTGTCGGGCCCGATGGCGGCATAGGCGGTCGGGCCACCGGCGCGCATGACGACGCCGGAGTTGAAGGTGTCGTAGATGCCGTCCTTCAGCAGGTGGCTGGCGATGTGCACGGCGACGACCTCGGCCAGCACCAGCCAGCCCAGCGCCGGGCGGCCGTCATGCCCCTTCAGGTCGATGACGTCGCAGACCTTGCATTCGAAGCTGACCGGGCTTTCGGCGACGCGCGGGGCCGCGATGATGCGCGACGCCACCGGCGTCAGGCCGGCATGGGCAAATTCGTCCTGGCCATAGGGCAGCGGGGCGCAGGTGAGGTTCATCGCCTCGGCCAGGTCGCGGGTCACCAGGTTCCAGGCGAATTCCCGCGTCTCCCGCGCGTTGCGCAGGCTGTCCTTCGGCGCATGCGTCGTGGAGAAGCCGATGATCGGCGGGCTGTAGCAGAAGGCGTTGAAGAAGCTGTAGGGCGCGAGATTGAGCGACCCGTCGGTGCCTTTGGAAGAGATCCAGCCGATCGGGCGCGGGCCGATGATGGCGTTGAAGGGGTCGTGCGGCAGGCCGTGGCCCTTGGCGGGCTCGTAGAAATAGCTGTCGGTCATCGGTGCGGAGCCTTCTTGCGGTCGGCGCGCAGCCTGCCCCGCCCGCGGCGTCCTGGCGAGAGCCTGGCCAGGCCAACCTGTCGGTCTTGTTACCGGATCTTCATTCTCTGTAAGGGTAAGCAGGGCCGCCCCCCTGTCTTCCCGGAGAAGCAATGCCGGCCACGCTGCGCCGTCCTGCCCCTGCCATGCCGGCGCTGCGGCCGGTGGCCGAGGCTGGCCGCCTGGCCGCCTTCTTCCGCCCCGGCCCCCCGGCGCCGGCGGGCCAGCGCCGGCTGCTGGTCTCGCTGGCGCCGCGGCAGGAGACCCAGGCGGTCTGGGGGCTGGAATTCCTCGGCCGGTTCGAGGCCGGCCTGCTCGGCCTCGCCGATGCCGGGGCCGGCTGGTATCCGCAGGGCGACATGGCGGCGCTGCTGCCGAAGCTGCGCCCGATCCTGGCGGCGCATGACCGGGTGGTGCTCTATGGCTTCAGCATGGGGGCCTATGCGGCGCTGAAGTACAGCGGCGCGCTCGGCGCCGACGTCGTCCTGGCATTTGCCCCGCAGGCCTCGGTCGAGCCGGGCCTGGTCGGCGGCTTCGATGCACGGCGTCCGGCCTGCTTCTACCAGCCGCGGCTGCATGACGGCATGGCGGTGACGGCCTCCGACATCGGCGGGCTGGCGCTGGCCTTCCACGACCCGGCGCTGCCCGACGATGCCGGCCATGCCGCGCTGCTGGCGGCGACCGGCCGGGTGGCGGCCGTCGCCACTCCCTTCACCGGGCATGAGCCGGTGCGCTTCGCCAAATCCACCGGCCTGGTCGAGCGCCTGCTGCAGGCCGCCCTCGATGGCACGCTGACGGCCGGGGCGGCGCGGCGCTGGCGCCGGCAGGACCGCGCCCGCTGCCCGCATTACTGGCTGGCGCTGACCCAGGACGGGCTGCCGCGCGGCCGGGCCGCCGCGCTGCTGCCGCGGCTGGAGCGGGTGCAGCACGGCGCGCGCCGCCCGGCGCCGCTGCAGCTGGCGCGGCTGCTCGCCTTGCTGGAGACCGGCGCCGAGGCCGAGGCGCAAGCCGCGCTGCAGCGCTTCGCCCCCGCCCCGCGCGCCACGGTGGAGGAGCGCGTGGCGCTGTGGAAAGCCGCCGCCGGCCTCGGCCTGCCGCCGCCCGACGGGGCCGAGCCGCCGCCGCGCCCGCCGCTCGATGCCGCCTGGCGGCAGGTGATCGACTTCCTCGAGCCGCGCCTGGCGCCGCGCGACCGGGTCCTGGCACCGCTGCCCTTCTGGACCTACTTCGGCGGCTGCGCCCTGTCGGAACGGCCGCGCCCCGGGCCGCTGCCAGGCTGGGCGGTGCTGCACAAGGGTGGGCTGCACCCGCGCCAGGGCGACTTCCTGCGCGCGCTGACGCGGCAGGCCCGGCCGGTCTTCGGCAACGACGTCTTCGCCGTGTTCCGGACCGCCGGCACCGAGCCCGCGATGCCGCGCGATCGCCACCGCCGCGACCTGGAGCGGCGGCTGCGACAGGCGACCGGGGAAGCCGCCTGGCGCGGCAGGCTGGCCGCGGCCTGGCAGCGGATCGCCGGCTAGACCCGATAGTCGCGCAGCAGGACGGACAGCTCGGGCTCGATCACCAGCTTGGCGGCCGCGGCCAGGCTGAACCAGCCGGTCTCGCGCTCGGCGCGCTCGGGCCAGTCGTCCAGCTGGCGCTCGACCCAGAGCGGGAAGACGCCGACCGTGCAGGGCACGAAGCGGCCGTCGCGCAGCTCCTTGTCGTAATGGTATTCGCCGACGGCCAGGGGCTCCATGCGGCCCTGCAGCCCGGCTTCCTCATAGGCTTCCTTGGCGGCGAGCTCATGCGGGCAGAGGCCCGGCTCGGCCCAGCCCTTGGGCAGCACCCAGCGGCGCGTGCGCCGGCTGGTCAGCAGCATCACCTGCAGCTCGGAGCCCTGCCGGCGCAACGGCAGGGCGGCGTATTGGCGGCCCCCTATGGTCTTGGCCGTAGCCCTCTTGGCGGAATCTGTCATGGAACTGACATAATAGTGCTATGGACGCCCCCAGTGAAGGGCAGTCGCAGGACAACCCTCGATTGCATTACGCGTGGTTTATTGCGCCGCCATGAACTGTCCATGACAGTCTGATGACCAGCGCCGGGAGTGTTCGCGCATGCTGTCCCTGTTTCGCCGGCTGATGCCGCGCGAGGAACGCTTCTTCGACCTCTTCGCCCGCCATGCGGATTGCGTCGTGCGCGGGGCGGAGGCGCTGCGCGGCATGCTGGAGGGCGGCACCGCGGTGCAGCAGCATTTCCCCGCGGTGCTGGCGGCCGAGGACGAGGCGGACGCGGTGACGCGGGAGGTGGTGCAGGCGGTGCGGCGCACCTTCGTCACCCCCTTCGACCGCGGCGACATCCAGGCGCTGATCGGGCGGATGGACGACACGGTCGACCAGATGAAGAAGACCGCCAAGGCCGTGGTCTTCTTCGAGATGGCCGAGTTCGACGAGGACTACCGCCGGATGGGCGACCAGGTGCTGCGCGCCGCCCGGCTGCTGCGCGAGGCGGTGCCGCTGCTGGCGCGGATCAGCGCCAATGCCGGTCAGATCGGCGTGGTCTGCGAGGCGATCCGCGCCGTCGAGGGCGAGGCCGACGACATCCACGACGCTGGCGTCACCGCGCTGTTCCGCAACGCCGCGCCCGACCAGGTGCTGCGCTTCATCGCGGCGCGCGAGGTGCTCGACCTGCTGGAGAAGACGGTCGACCGCTTCGACGATGCGGCGAACGAGATCGAGACCATCGTCGTCGAGCACGTGTGACAGGCATGGATGCGACCCTGGCCCTGCCGCTGCTGATCGGGCTGATCGGCGTGGCGCTGCTGTTCGATTTCCTGAACGGCCTGCATGACGCGGCGAATGCCATCGCCACCATCGTCTCCACCCGGGTGCTGCGGCCGCAATATGCGGTGATGTGGGCCGCATTCTTCAACTTCATCGCCTTCCTGTTCTTCGGCCTGCATGTGGCGGGCACCATCGGGACGGGGATCGTCGAGGCCGGGATCATCGATCCGGCGGTGATCTTCGCGGCGCTGATGGGGGCGATCGCCTGGAACCTGATCACCTGGGGCTTCGGCATCCCTTCCTCGAGCTCGCATGCGCTGGTGGGGGGGATCCTGGGCGCCGGCACGGTGAAGGCGGGGTTCGGGGTGATCGTCTGGTCGGGCCTCGGCAAGACGCTGGCGGCGATCGTGCTGTCGCCGCTGGTCGGGCTGCTGCTGTCGCTGCTGCTGGTGCTGATCGTCTCCTGGGTCTTCGTGCGGCAGACGCCCTTCGTGGTCGACAGCAGCTTCCGGCTGCTGCAGTTCGTCTCGGCCTCGCTCTATTCGCTGGGGCATGGCGGCAACGACGCGCAGAAGACCATGGGGATCATCGCCGTGCTGCTCTATTCCCAGGGGCTGACAGGCGGCGAGTTCCATGTGCCGCTCTGGGTGGTGCTGTCCTGCCACACGGCGATGGGGCTGGGGACGCTGATGGGCGGCTGGCGCATCGTGCACACCATGGGGTCGAGGATCACCCGGCTGACGCCGATGCAGGGTTTCTGCGCCGAGACGGGCGGCGCGATCACGCTGTTCGTGGCGACGGGCCTGGGCGTGCCGGTCTCGACCACGCACACCATCACCGGCGCCATCGTGGGCGTCGGCGCCGCGCGGCGGGCGTCGGCGGTGCGCTGGGGCGTCGCCGGAAATATCGTGATCGCCTGGGTGGTGACCTTGCCGGCCGCGGCCCTGATCGCCGCCGTGACCTATCTCGTCGTGGATCTCGTGGGATAGGGAAAAGAAGGGGTCCAGGGGAATTCCTTCCCCTGGCCTTGCTTGCTCTCAGGCAAGCCAGTCGTTCACCGCCGCCCGGATGAAGGCGATGTCCTGCGGATTGCCGATCGGGTTGCCGGCGCGGTGTCCCCAGATGCTGGGGATGGGGCTGAGCTGCCCGTGCCGCAGGAAGGGCAGCTCGGCCTCGTTGTCGGCGGTGCGGAAATAGAGGTCGGTCGCCCCCGGCATCAGCAGCATGCGGGCCTTGATGGCGCGCAGCGCCCGTTCCAGGTCGCCCTGATAGAGCGGGTTGGCGCTGATGTCGCCGGCGTCCCAGCAGCGCAGCTGGGCATGCAGGTTGGCGGCATCGCGCGCCAGGTAGCGTTCCTCCCAGCCGGTCAGGAAGGTCTCCAGATCCGGCGCGCCCGAGGTCGAGAGATGCAGCCCGGCGCGGTAGAAATCCTGGCTGAGGGCCCAGCCGGCATAGATGCGGCCGAAGGCGCGCAGCGCCGCGGTGGGGGGCGCCGCGAAGCGGCCATTGCCGGTATGCTCGGGCGCCGCTTCCAGCACCGCCAGCAGGGAGCGGAGAAAGACCTGGTTGTGGACCGCGGTGCGGGCGCTGCCGCAGTTGATCACCGCCGCGCCCACGGCCTCGGGGAAGCAGGCGGCCCAGTGATAGGCCTGCTGCGCGCCCATCGACCAGCCATAGACCGCGTGCAGCTTCTCGACGCCGAAGACGTCTTGCAGCAGCCGGCGCTGGGCATGGACATTGTCCCAGGCGGTGACCAGCGACGGATAGTCCGGCGTGTTGGACGGGCTGGAGGACAGGCCGTTGCCGAACATGTCGATCTGCACGATGCAGAAGCGCGTCGGGTCCAGCACGCCGTCAGGCCCGATCAGCCATTCCAGCTCCGGATGCTGCGCGCCGTAGCTGGTCGGATAGAGCACCAGATTGTCGCGCGCCGCGTTCAGCGTGCCATGGCGCTTCCAGCCAAGTTCCGCCGAGGCGATGGTCTCGCCGGACACCGTCAAAAAATCGCCGAGGGCGAAGCGGCCGGCCTCGCTGCTCATGCCGCGCCTCCGGTGGTGCTGGACGGGTCGCCGGCGCGCAGCCGGAGGCCGGGGCGCAGGTGGCGGAAGGGCAGCGTCGAGGGATCGGCGATGACCGGGCCCGGCGCGGCAGCGACGATGATGCGCTCGGCGATCGGCGTGTAGTCGGCGCGGAAATGCACCGAGGATTTCAGCGCCACGATGGTGCAGCCGGCAGGGTCCACGCCCAGGTGCCGCAGGATCGCCTGGTCATAGGCCTGGGTCTTGCGGCTGGCGACCATGACGCGGATGCCCGGGGCGAATTCCAGCAGCGCGCAGGGGCCGAGCCGCGCCCGGTTGCCCTGCCCCATCGGGCCGGTCAGCACGAAGTCGCCGTCGCCCAGCGCCAGCACCCGCGCCCGGCCGCGGAACGGCACGCCGTCCGACTTGCCGCCCAGCGCCAGGTCGAGCTCCGCCCCCTGCCCCGCCGCATGGGCGGCTGCGGCGGAGTCCGCGTCGTTGATCAGGCAGAGCACGGCGCCGCGCGCGCCCTGCGCCACCAGCTCGGCCAGCAGCCCGGTGGTGTCGGCATGGCCGCCGCCGCCGGGATTGTCCTGGGTGTCGGCGATGATCACCGGCCGCCGCGCGCCCATGGCCGATTGCAGCGCCAGCGTCACCGCTTGCTTCACCGGCATGGCGTCCGGCGTGAATTTCTTTTCGGAGGCATCGAGCAGGGCGGCCAGCTCGGCGGTCGCGGCATCGGCCTGCGCCTGGCTCTCCGCATGGCAGGAGATAGCGACGCCACAATCGGCAAAGTCGGCATAGGGGAAGCCGAAGCAGAAGCCGAGCTCGGCCACGCCATGCTTCGCGGCGATGGCGGCGCGGGCGGCCATGATGCCCTGCATCGGCTCGGCCATGGTGCATTGCGCGCTGAGGCCCATCCAATAGTCCAGCTGCCGGAAGGCTTTCTCCCACGGCTTGCCGCGGGCGATGCGCGCCAGGAGAAGCTCCGCGGCGCGGGCGCCGGTCTCGCGCTTGTCGATATGCGGATAGGTGCGGTAGGGCACCACCACGTCGCTGGCCGCGACCATCGCCGCGGTCAGGTTGGCATGCGGGTCCAGGCTGATGGCGACCGGCACCTCGGGACCCAGGATGCGGCGCAGCCGGGTCAGCAGCTCGCCCTCGGCATCGGGGATGCTGTCGGCCAGGGCCGCGCCATGCAGGTCGAGATAGACGCCGTCCAGCGGCGCCTCGAGCAGCGCGTCGGAGATGTCGGCCAGCAGCATCGCGGCGATGCGCTCGAAGGCGCTGTCCTGGATCGGGCCGGCCGGCATCGCCAGGCACCAGAGCAGCGGCAGCTGCGTGACGCCGGCCGCCGCCAGCACCGGCATGGCGCCGGCCAGCGCGGTCTGGGTGCCGTCCAGCGCCGCCGGCAGGGCCGGTCCCCGGGTCAGCGGCGGGAAGCCGCCCGGGCGCTGGAAATCGGCGAAGACGGTTGGCTGCGGCGCAAAGGAATGCGACTCGTGCTGGAAGCCACCGATGGCGATGCGAAGCGACATGCTGGTCCCTCAGTCTGCGGCCTTCCATTGAGCAGATCGGCGCGTCCTGGTCGAGGGGGGTAGCGCGGCGGTCCATCGCCGCTATGGTGCGCGCCATGCAGGATCTGGCCGCCTATTCGGGGTTGTTCGCGGCGGCGCTGCTGGCCGCGACCATCCTGCCGATGCAGTCCGAGGCGGCCCTGGTCGGGCTGCTGCTGACCGAGCGGTTCTCGGTCGCGCTGCTGCTGCTGGTGGCGACGCTGGGCAATGTGCTGGGCTCGGTGGTGAACTGGTGGCTGGGCCGGCAGGTGGCGCGCTTCCAGGACCGCCGCTGGTTCCCGGCGAGCCCGGCCGCGCTGGCCCGCGCCCAGCGCTGGTACCGAAGGTTCGGCCGCTGGTCGCTGCTGCTCAGCTGGCTGCCGGTGGTGGGCGACCCGCTCACCCTGGTGGCGGGAACGCTGCGCGAGCGGCTGCTGCCCTTCCTGGCGCTGGTGACCCTGGCCAAGGCCGGGCGCTATCTGGTGCTGGCCGGCATCACGCTGGGCTGGGGCTGATCCGCGCCGGCGTTGCGCCCGGCGAAAAGGCCTGGAAAGAAGCCAGTGGCCCAGCGGCGGACCAATGCAAGACTTGGATTCTCCGCTGCTGCAGCGTGGCAAAAGACGTTCCGTCTGCCGATCTTGTGTTCGCCCGCTCGGCAGACGCCTGGGCGCGCCATGCTAAGCAGCGCGCTTCCGCAACGGTCGCGCCGATCCCGCCGCGCGGCGGGAGAGGCGCCCTGGCCATGGTCGAGATCGACGCGCTGGTGGACCGGATCTATGAATCCGCGCTGCTGCCGGACCGCTGGGAGGCGACGCTGGAGAGCCTGCGCGAGCGCTCGGCCTCGGCCAGCGCCACGCTGCTGCTGCTGCGCGCGGACACCGCGCCGCGCCATCGCGGCACCCCGCTGCTGCAGCCGGCGCTGCGGCAGTTCAGCGAAGGCGAAGCCTGGCGCAGCAATCTCCGCGTCGCGCGGCTGGCCGCCCGCGGCGAGGCCGGCTTCCTGCTGGCGGATGACTGCCTGTCGGAGCGCGAGCTGCAGAATGACTGGGTGGAGCAGACGCTGAAGCGCCTCGGCCTCGGCTTCCAGCTCGGCATGATGATCCCGATGCCGACCGGCGACTTCATCACCTTCACCCTGGAGCGCTGGCGCGAGGCGGGGCCGCATCCGCCGGCGATGCGGCGGTTCATCGACACGCTGCGGCCGCATCTGGCGCGGGCCGGGCTGATGGCGTCGCGCCTGGGGCTGGAGCGCGCTCAGGCGGCGGTGGAGACGCTGCAGGCGCTGGGCCTGCCCGCCGCCGTGGTGGCCCCCGGGGAGCGGCTGGTCGCCGCCAATGCCGGCTTCCTGCAGAGCCCGGCCATCCTGGCGCTGGCGCGCGACCGCATCGCGCTGCAGGGCGCCGCCGATGCCGAGTTCCGCCGGACCCTGGCGGCGGCGACCGCGGCCGGCGGCGTCGCCTCGCGCTCGCTGCCGGTGCGCGACCGCGAGGGCCAGGCCAGCGTGGTGCATCTGCTGCCGCTGCGCGGCGCGGCGCGCGACCTGTTCACCGGCGCGCGGCTGCTGCTGGTGGTCACCGGCATCGGCCCGCTGCGGGCGCCCGACGGGGCGCTGCTGAGCAGCCTGTTCGACCTGACCGCGGCCGAGATCCGGCTGGTGCGCGGCCTGGTCGGCGGCCACACGCTGAAGAGCATCGCTGAGCAGGGGCCGGTCGCGCTGTCGACGCTGCGCACGCAGCTGGTCTCGGTGTTCCGCAAGACCGGCACGGCGCGGCAGTCGGAGCTGCTGGCGCTGATCGCCTCGCTCTCGGTGGTGCAACGCTGATCACGGGCTTGTGCGGGAATAAATCGACGCCTGCTCCGGTCGGCGAGTTTGCTGTGCAGGACTGGAATCGATGAAAATGACGACAGGAATCTCGCGCCCCCTGCGGCTCACGTTCTGTCGATTGTTGCTTCAACCAAATGGATGATGTGGCGCCCCCGCGGCGCGGCCAGGAATGCCGCTGACCTGCGGTCGGGGGGATCCGGCGGAGCGCAGGCCACGGCCGAAAGGATGCCGCCATGCCGCTGCCCACCGCCGCCCTGCTCTTCCTGCTGCTGCTGGCGCCACCCGCCGCGGCGCGCGCCTGGCTGGCTGCCGCGCGATGATCGATCTCCAGGCTTCCGGCGGCGAGCTGCTGCGCGGCGCCGCCCTCGGCATCGCGGTCGCCGCCCCGATCGGGCCGACCGCGCTGCTCTGCATCCAGCGCACCCTGGCCGGCGGGCCGCGCGCCGGCATGGCGGCGGGCTATGGCGCGGCGACGGTGCACACGCTCTATGCCGCGATCGCCGCGATCGGGCTGATCGCGCTGAGCCAGGCGGACACGCCGCTCGGCCGCGTGCTGCAGCTGGGAAGCGCGCTCTTCCTGCTGCGGCTGGCTTGGAAGGCGCTGCGCTCGCGGCCGCAGCTGGCGCCCAGCGGCGGCGCGGCGCAGCCCTGGCGCGCCTATGCCATGGGTCTGGCCTGGACGCTGTCGAACCCGCTGACGCTGGTCAGCTTCGCCGCGCTGTCGCCGGCGATCCTCGGCCAGGAGATGCGGCCCTGGCAGGACCTGCCGCTGCTGGCCGGTGGCGTGGCGCTGGGCTCCTGCCTGTGGTGGACGCTGCTGGCGGGTGTCGTGGGCTGCCTGCGCAGCCGGCTGAACGCCGGCAGGCTGCGGCTGGCGAACATGGCGACCGGCGCGGCGCTGGGCGGCTTCGGCCTGCTGGTGCTGGCCAGCGCGGCGGGCCTCCCGCTGCGCGCACCCGCCGCGCCGGTGATCGTCGCGGTGGCGGTGCCCCAGGCGGCGGCGAGCGAATTCCTGCCCGCCGCGCCACCGCCGTGACGCGCTGTCCTCAGGCTTCCTCGACGCCGCACCAGCCGGCGACGAAGGCGGCGATGGCACGCGTCGTGTCGCGGATCGAGGCGATCTCGACGCGCTCGTTGAAGCCATGGATCTGCTCGGCGCGCGGGCCGTAGCAGAAGGCCGGGATGCCGTAGAAACGCGTGTAGAAGCGCGCATCGTTCAGCCCGGTGCCGGCGCGGCTCGCCAGCGGCGTGTCGGTGACGGTCGCATGGGCGGCGCGCAGCATGTCGACCGGCGCCTTGGCATTCTCGAGGACATAGCCATGGCTGAGATAGCCCGACCAGACCAGCTCCGGCGGGTTGTTGGCGAGGAAGGGATCCTTCTGCGCGGCAGCGCGGACGCAGGCCTCGATCTCGCGCTGGCAGGTGGCGACGTCCCAGCCGGGCAGGATGGCGATGCGGCAGTCGATGTCACACCAGGCCGGCACGCTCGACGCCCAGTCGCCGCCGCGGATGATGCCCGGGTTGAAGTTGATCGGGCGCGGGATGCCGGCGTAGTGCGGGTCGGATTCCGCACGCCTGTTCCACTCGGCTTCAAGCCCCTCCAGCCCGTTGATCAGGCGATAGGCGGCCTTGATGGCGTTGGACCCGGTGCCGGCATAGGCGACATGCACGGGGATGCCGCGCACCTTCAGGCGGAACCACAACACGCCCACGCAGACATCGGTGATGGTGCCGGCGCTGGGCTCGGGCAGCAGGGCGCAATCGGCGCGATAGCCGCGCTGCAGGGTGGAGAGGGCGCCGACGCCGGTGCTCTCCTCCTCGATCACCGACTGGAAATGCAGCCGGCCCTTCAGCTTCAGCCCCGCCGCATGCAACGCGTCGACGGCGTAGAGCGCCGCGATGGTGCCCGACTTCATGTCGCCGGCGCCGCGGCCATACATCCAGCCGTCGCGGATGACGGGGGCGAAGGGCGCGCTGTCCCACATCTCGATCGGGCCGGCGGGGACGACGTCGCAATGGCCCTGCAGGATCAGTGAGCGGCCGGTCTCCTGCGCCGGGCGCAGCGTGCCGACGACGGTGCGGGCCCTGGAGAAGTCATGCTCGATGACGCCGCAATCGGGCAGCGGCTTCAGGTCCTCCATGTCGATCTGCCAGTCGTCGACGGTATAGCCGCGGGCGCGCAGCAGGTCGGCCATCATGTCCTGCGCCGGCCCCTCGGCGCCGCGGGTCGAGGGGATGGCGGAGAAGCGCATCGTGGTGTCGATCTGCGCGTCGAAATTCCGGTCCACCGCGGCGGCGATGCGGGCGGCGAGGGCGGGGTCGATCATGCGGCAAGCCTCCTGGGGATCGCCGAGCCTCGCAGCATTCTTGCCAGATGATCAGAGGGGGTTTGCCAAGCCGCAGCCATGGCTCTGAAAACAAACCGCTTCCGGCGCGGGGCGGCGCCGGAAGCGGGGGGCCGCGCGAGTCGCGGCATCGCTCTGCGATTCCCGGCGCCGTGGTCACGGCGCCGTGGTCTCAGCGGATCAGCGGTTGTTCGCCTTCCGCCATTCCTTGAACACGTCCAGGTTGGCCTCATCCGTCGGCGGATAAAGTCCCAGAATGCTTTGCCCACCGCGGACCTTCTCGGTGACGAAGTCCTCGAAGGCGGTCATCTCGGTGGCTTCCTCGGCGATCTCGTCGGCCAGATGCGCCGGGATGATGATGACACCGTCGGCATCGCCCACCACCACGTCGCCCGGGAAGACCGGCGCGTCGCCGCAGCCGATCGGCACGTTGATGTCGATCGCCTGGTGCAGCGTCAGGTTGGTCGGCGCCGAGGGCCGCGCATGATAGGCGGGCATGTCCAGCGAGGCGATCTCCGCGCTGTCGCGGAAGCCGCCATCGGTGACCACGCCGGCGACGCCGCGCTGCTGCAGCCGGGTCACCAGGATGCCGCCGGCCGAGGCGGCGCGCGGGTCCTTGCGGCTGTCCATCACCAGCACGGCGCCGGGCGGGCAGTCTTCCACCGCCTTGCGTTGCGGATGGGCGCGATCGCGGAAGGCGGCCAGGGTGTTCAGATCCTCGCGCGCCGGCATGTAGCGCAGGGTGAAGGCCTCGCCGACCATGGTCTCGGCGCGCTCGCGCAGCGGGCGGACGCCCTGCACCATCTGGTTGCGCAGGCCGCGCTTGAACAGGGCGGTCGCGAGCGTCGCCGTGCTCACCTGCTTCAGCTTGTCGCGGGTCTCGGGGCTCAGGGCCATGGGGTTCTTCTCGTCTCGTCGCGGGATCAATAGATGACGGGCTCGGACACCGGCGCGCCGAAATCGGTGCGCAGGAAGTCGAAGTCGCAGCCCTCGTCGGCCTGCTGGATGTGCTTGGTGAAGACCCAGCCATAGCCGCGCTCGAAGCGGACCGGCGGCGCCACCCAGGCGGCGCGGCGGGCGGCGAGCTCCTCCTCCGAGACGCGCATGTTGATGGTGCGGGCATCGACATCGACCTCGACGATGTCGCCGGTCTTCAGCAGCGCCAGCGGCCCGCCGATATAGCTCTCGGGCGAGACGTGCAGGACGCAGGCGCCGTAGCTGGTGCCGGACATGCGCGCATCCGACAGGCGCAGCATGTCGCGATGGCCTTCCTTCAGCAGCTTCTTCGGCATCGGCAGCATGCCCCATTCCGGCATGCCCGGCCCGCCCTGCGGCCCGGCATTGCGCAGCACCAGGACATGGTCGGCGGTGACGTCGAGATTCTCGTCCTCCACCGCCTTCTTCATCGAGGGATAGTCGTCGAAGACCAGAGCCGGGCCGGAATGCTTCAGGAACTTCTGGTCCATCGCCGCCGGCTTGATGACGCAGCCGCTCGGCGCCAGGTTGCCGGTCAGCACCGCCAGCGACCCCTCGCCGTAGATCGGCTTGTCCAGCGGCCGGATGACGTCGTCGTTGTAGACCTTGGCGTCCGCGATGTTCTCGCCCAGCGTCTTGCCGGTCACCGTCACGCAGCTCAGGTCCAGATGCTCGCGGATCACGCCCATCAGGCCCTTGATGCCGCCAGCATAGAAAAAATCTTCCATCAGGTAGGTGCTGCCGGAGGGGCGCACATTGCCGATGACGGGAACCTTGCGGCTGTAGCGCTCGAAATCCTTCAACCCGATATCCTGGCCGGCGCGGCGGGCCATGGCGATCAGGTGGATGATCGCATTGGTCGAGCAGCCCATCGCCATGGCGACGGCGATGGCATTCTCGAAGGCGGCATGGCTCTGGATGCGGGCCGGGGTCAGGTCCTCCCAGACCATGTCGACGATGCGGCGGCCGCTCTCGGAGCAGAGGCGGATGTGGTTGGCATCGGCGGCCGGGATCGAGGAGCCGCCGGGCAGCACCATGCCGACCGCCTCGGCGATCGCCGTCATGGTGCTGGCGGTGCCCATGGTCATGCAGGTGCCGTGGCTGCGGGCGATGCCCTTCTCGACGCCCAGCCAGTCCTGCTCGGTGATCTTGCCGGCGCGCAGCTCATCCCAGTACTTCCAGGAATCCGAGCCGGAGCCCAGCACCTTGCCGCCCCAGTTGCCGCGCAGCATCGGGCCGGCGGGGACGAAGATGGCCGGGATGTTCATGCTGGTGGCGCCCAGCAGCAGGCCGGGCGTGGTCTTGTCGCAGCCGCCCATCAGCACGGCGCCGTCGACGGGGTGGGAGCGCAGCAGCTCCTCCGTCTCCATCGCCAGCATGTTGCGGTACATCATGGTCGTCGGCTTGACGTAGCTTTCCGAGACCGAGATCGCCGGCAGTTCGACCGGGAAGCCGCCGGCCATGAGGATGCCGCGCTTCACATCCTCCACCCGCTGCTTGAAGTGGGTGTGGCAGGGGTTCAGGTCGGACCAGGTGTTGATGATGGCGATGACCGGCTTGCCGGTCCATTCCTCGGGCGAGTAGCCCATCTGCATGGCGCGCGAGCGATGGCCGAAGGAGCGCAGGTCGGCCGGGCCGAACCAGCGGGCGGAACGCAGCTCGGCCGCGGTCTTGCGGGGCGGGGGAACGTAGGACATGGGCAGGGTCCTTGGATCTTAAAGGCTCAGTGCCGGCCCAGCGCGCCGTCGAGGCGGCGCCAGAGGCCGAGGGGATTGCCGTCGCGCAGCGCCTCGGGCAGCAGCGCCGCGGGCAGGTCCTGGTAGCAGACCGGGCGCAGGAAACGGCTGATGGCGAGCGTCCCGACCGAGGTGCTGCGGCCATCCGAGGTCGCAGGGTACGGCCCGCCATGCACCATGGCGTGGCAGACCTCGACGCCGGTGGGCCAGCCATTGGCCAGGATGCGGCCGGCGCGGCGCTCCAGCGTCGGCAGCAGGGCGCGGGCGGCCTCGGTGTCGGCCTCCACCAGATGCAGGGTGGCGGTCAGCTGGCCTTCCAGCTTCTCGGCCAGCGCCTGCATCTCCGCCAGGTCGCGGCAATGCAGGATCAGGCTGCTGGAGCCGAAGACCTCTTCCTGCAGATGCGGGTCGGCCAGGAAATCGGCGGCGCTGGCGCTGAACAGCGCGGCGCTGCCGGTGCAGGCCTTCGCCGCCTGGCCCTCGGCCAGCTTGGTCACCCGGCTGCTGCCGGCGAGCTGGGCGGTGCCGCGCTCATAGGCCTGCAGGATGCCCGGCGTCAGCATGACCTGCGGCGCCGCGGCGGCGACCGCCTCGGAGGCGGCGGCGATGAAGCGGTCCAGCGCCGGGCCCTCGACCGCCAGCACCAGGCCGGGATTGGTGCAGAACTGCCCCGCCCCCATGGTCAGCGAACCGACGAAGGCCTTGCCGAGCGCCTCGGCCTTCTCTTCCAGGGCGGCCGGCAGCAGGAAGACCGGATTGATGCTGGACATCTCGGCATAGACGGGGATCGGCTCGGCGCGCTCGGCGGCGGTCTTCATCAGCGCGGTGCCGCCGGCGCGCGACCCGGTGAAGCCCACCGCCTTGATGCGCGGATCGGCGACCAGCCCCTGCCCCACCACGGCGCCCGAGCCGAAGAGCAGCGAGAAGACACCTTCCGGCAGGCCGCATGTGGCGACGGCGGACTGCAGCGCGCGGCCGACCAGCTCCGAGGTGCCGGGATGCGCCGAATGCGCCTTGACGATCACCGGGCAGCCGGCGGCCAGGGCGGCGGCCGTGTCGCCACCTGCCACGGAGAAAGCCAGCGGGAAGTTGGACGCCCCGAAGACCGCGACCGGACCCAGCGGGATCTGCCGCAGCCGCAGGTCGGCGCGCGGCAGCGGCTGGCGCTGCGGCAGGGCCGGGTCGATGCGGGCCTCGAGGAAGGAGCCCTCGCGCAAAGTCGCGGCGAAGAGGCGCAGCTGGCCGACGGTGCGGCCCCGCTCGCCCTCGATGCGGCCGCGCGGCAGGCCGCTCTCGGCGCAGGCGCGCTCGACCAGCTCGTCGCCGATGGCGAGGATCGCCTCGGCGCAGGCCTCGAGGAAGGCCGCGCGGGTCTCGAGGCTGGTCTCGCGATAGGTGTCGAAGGCGGCCCAGGCGAGCGCGCAGGCGCGCTCGACATCGGCCGCCGAGCCGCCGCCGAAGCCGGGCTCCAGCTTCTGGCCGGTCGCCGCCTCGACGGCATGGATGGGGCGGTCGTTCCCGCGGAGCGCCGTGGCGCCGATCAGCATCTCGCCGGTGATGGTCATCTCGTCTCGTCCCTTGCTGGCGGCGCCAGTCTGCCCACTCGTCAGAGGTCGTACAACCTCCCCCCTCGCTCGGCCGCGCCGCCCCAACGAGGGCGGCGCAACCGACAAAACTATTCGATGCGGATCTGGGCCTTGCGGGCGACCTCGCCCCAGCGCTGGGTCTCGGCGGCGACGAAGCTGCGGAAGTCATCCGGGGTGCTGCCGACGGCGGTGATGCCGAGCTCGCTCAGCCGGCTGGCGACCTGCGGGGCCTTCAGCGCCGCCACCGCTTCCTGGTGCAGCCGGGCGATGATCGCCGGCGGCACCGCGGCGGGGGCGAAGAAGCCGTGCCAGGACAGGCTCTCGAAGCCGGGCACGCTGTCGGCGATGGCGGGGATCTCGGGGGCGGCGGCGTTGCGCTCCTTCGAGGTGACGCCGAGGATGCGCAGCTTGCCCTCCTTGTGGAAGGGCAGCACCGAGGAGAGGTTGTCGAAGGCCATCGGCACCTCGCCGGTCAGCAGCGCGGTGGTCACCTGGCCGCTGCCGCGATAGGGGATGTGCTCGATCTGGGTGCCGGTCATCTGGGCGAAGAGCGAGCCGGCCAGGTGCACCGAGGTGCCGACGCCGGAGGTGGCGAAGGAGGTCTCGCCGGGCTTGGCCTTCAGATAGGCGATCAGCTCCGGGATGCTCTTGGCCGGGAAGCTGCTGGTCACGGCCAGGGCATTGGGCTGCGCCGCCAGCTGGGTGATCGGCGCGAAGTCCTTCTGCACGTTGTAGGGCAGCACCGGATAGATCGACGGGTTGATGGCGTGGCTGCTGATGGTGCCCAGGCAGAAGGTGTAGCCGTCCGGCGTCGCGCGGGCGCAGGCCTCGCTGCCGATGTTGCCGCCGGCGCCGGCGCGGTTCTCGACCACCACCGGCTGGCCGAGAGCCTTGCTCATGCCCTGCCCGACCAGGCGGGCGATGGTGTCGGAGGTGCCGGCGGAAAACGGCACGATCAGCCGGATCGGCTGGTTCGGATAGTTGGCCTGGGCGGCCGCGCCCCTGGGCAGCAGGGCAGCGAGGCCGGAGCCGGCGAGCAGCGCCGCGGCGCCACGACGGGAGAGGTGGAGCATGCGATGGCTTCCTCGATGGTGGCCCCTGGGGGGCCCTTGTTTGCCTGGACGTTGACGGCGCAGGGTCCGCCTGGCGACAAAACTGATATATTAGATTTTTCCCGTCAAGCGGCAGCTTTCCGGCGGCGCCGGGCTTTGCTAAGCGGTTGGAAGACAATGCCAGATGCCGAAGCCCCCTCTGTCCTGGAGCGCGACCGCGCCGCCGCCGGCCGGCCGGAGGACGCCCTGCCGAGCTTCGGCCGCCGCCCCTCTGCCGCCGAATTCGCCTACGAGTCCCTGCGCGAGGCGGTGATCTCGCTGGCCCTGCCGCCGGGCGCCGCCCTGTCCCGCGCGGCGCTCGCCGCCCGTTTCGGCGTCAGCCAGACCCCGGTGCGCGAGGCGATCATCCGGCTGCAGGCGGAAGGCCTGGTCGAGGTCGTCCCGCAATCCGCCACCCGCGTCGCCCGCATCGACCTGGCCAGCGCGCGCGAGGCCAGCTTCCTGCGCCTGGCGCTGGAGCTGGAGATCGTCCGCCGCCTGGCCGCCGCCCCGCGTGACGCCAGCTTCGAGGCCGGCCTGCTGGACGAGCTGGCCCGCATGCGCGCCCGCCTGGCCGCCGGCGATGCGCCCGGCTTCAGCGCCGCCGACGAGGCCTTCCACGCGGCGCTCTACGCCGCCGCCCGCGTGCCCCGCCTGCGCGAGCTGGTGCGCAGCCGCAGCGGCCATCTGGACCGCCTGCGCCGCTTGCACCTGCCGAGCCCGGGCAAGGCGGAAGCGGTGATGCGTCAGCACGAGGCGCTGGCCGAGGCGATCCTGGGCGGCGAGCCGGAAGCCGCGGCGGCGCATCTGCAGCAGCACCTGTCGGGCACCTTCGCGGAGGTGGAGCGGATCAGGGGCGCGTTTCCGGAGTTTTTCTAAGACCAGGGGGAAGAATGTATTCTTCCCCCCGGACCCCCCATCATCTTCTTCTATCACCGGCCGTTGCCGGACCTGCGCCTTGCCGGCACCGACATCAGGGCATCACGGCGGGACGCGTCCTATGGAAATGGCGCAACCGTGAGAGTCGCGCCCCGCTGCGGTGCAGCGTCCCGCATCGCCAAGGCCGCGCGGCAGCACTGACAGAAGAAAGATGGGGTCCAGGGGAATTCATTCCCCTGGCCTGCCCTTGCCTTCTCTCTCCTCCTCTTCCTGAATGCGGCGAACGGAAGACAGGAGATCCCGATGAACGGCATGGTGGTCGCAGCGCAGCCGGAGGCGGCGGAAGCGGGGGTCGAAGTGTTGCGGCGGGGCGGCAATGCGGTGGATGCCGCCATCGCTTGCGCTTTCAGCCAGGGCGTGGTCGATCCGCAGATGTGCGGCATCGCCGGCTTCGGCGCCATGCAGATCTGCCTGCCGCAGCAGGGCGTGCACACGGTGCTGGAGTTCTTCGCCCGCGCGCCTTTGGCCGCCACGCCCGACATGTGGGAGAAGAAGTTCATCGGGCAGTCGCGCGACGGCTTCGTCTTCCTGCTGGACGACCAGAGCAACGACTGCGGCTACGGCGCCATCGGCGCGCCAGGCAATGTCGCCGGCTATTGCGAGGCGCTGTCGCGCTTCGGCACGCTGCCGCTGGCCGAGGTGATGCGGCCGGCCATCGACCAGGCGCATCGCGGCGTCATGGTGCGGCCCTACATGCACTACTACTGGGCGATGGACCATGGCGGCGACGGCCAGGTCAATGTCGAGGACAAGCTTCGCTTCAGCGAGACCGGGCGGCAGGTCTATTTCCGCCCCGACGGCACGATGAAGAAGTCGGGCGAGGTCCTGCGCAACCCCGAGATGGCGCGCACGCTGGAGCGGCTGGCCGCGGGCGGCGCCGACAGCTTCTATCGCGGCGAGCTGGCGCTCCAGATGGTGGCCGACCTGGAGCGCGGCGGCAGCCTGCTGCGTGCCGAGGATTTTGCCCAGTACCGCGTGAAGGAGAAGGCGCCGGTCTGGGGCCGCTACCGGGGGCATCGCATCGCCAGCAACCCGCCGCCGGCGGGCGGCGGCTCGCTGCTGGAGCTGCTGCAGATCCTGGAGCATTTCGACCTGGCCGGCCTGCCGCATAACGGGCCCGAGCATCTGCGCATCCTGGCCGAGGCCATGAAGTGGATGACCGTCGACCGCGACGCGCATATGGGCGACCCGGACTTCGTCGACGTGCCGCTGGACCGGCTGCTCTCGGCCGATTACGCGGCGGCGCTGGCCGCGCGCATCCGCTCCGGCGAGAAGGCGCATGTCATGCGCGCGGAGGAGCCGAAGGACCCGCCCGACACCACCGTCGTCTGCGTCATCGACAAGGACGGCAATGCGGTGTCGCTGACGCACACGCTGGGCATTCCCTCGGGCGTCATCACCCCGGGCATGGGCTTCATGTACAATGGCTGCATGAGCGGCTTCGACCCACGGCCGGGGCGTGCCGCCTCGATCGCGCCGGGCAAGAGCCGCGCCAGCGCCATGGCGCCGACCATGCTGTTCGAGGGCGACCGGCCCAGCCTGGTGCTGGGCGCGCCCGGCGGCACCTATATCGTGCCGGCCATCGCCCAGGCGCTGATGAACGTCGTCGATTTCGGCATGAGCATGAGCGACGCCGTGGCGGCGCCGCGCATCGTGGCGCTGAGCGACACCATCGATGTCAGCAACCGCATCCCGCATGGCGTCACCGCGGCGCTGGAGGCGATGGGCTATCCGGTCGCGCGTTCCTACCAGAGCTATGCCTTTGGTGCGGCGCATGGGCTGCTGGTGAAGGACGGCGTCATCACCGGCGGCGCCGACCCGCAGCGCGACGGCATGGCAATGGCGGTCTAGTCTGACCGGATGATTCACGTCTGCGGCGAAGCGCGCCGCAGACGATCACACGCTAGCCGAACTCCATCGCCGCGGCGGCGCGGCGCAGCACCGGGTCGAAGGGGCTGACCTGCGCCGCGATGGCCGCCGCCTCGCGCCGCAGCAGCGCGGCGATGACGGCGCGGCGCTCGGCGGTCAGGCGGTCGGCGGTGGTGCCGACGCTGAGCGCCGCCATCGCCCGCCCCTGCCGGTCCAGCAGCGGAACGCCGAGCCCGGCCATGCCCGGGATCAACCCGGTCGCGCCGCCGGCATGGCCGTCGGCACGGATCTGCAGCAGCTCGGCGCGCAAGGCGGCCTCGTCCTGCCCGGCATATTGCCGCAGCCGCGGCAGGTTGTGGCGGATGATCTCTTCCTGTTCGGCATCAGGAAGAAATGCGAGGATGGCGCTGGCGCCCTGTCCGAGTCCCAGCGGCACCCGCCCGCCGATATCGCCGGTGAAGGAGCGGATCGGCAGCGGCCCGGCGCTGCGGTCGATGCAGACGGCATCGTAGCCGTTGTGCACCAGCAAGAAGAGCGTCTCGCCCAGCGAGGCCGTCAGCCGCAGCAGCACCGGCCGGGCGATCTCACGCAGCCCATGGGGCGTGCCGGCGCGCGCGGCGAGCACGAAAAGGTCGAGCCCCAGCGTGTAGCGCTTGCTGCGCGGGTCGTGGCCGACAACGCCTTCCTCGACCAGGCTGCGCAGCATGCGGTGGACGCTGGGCCGCGGCAGGCCGGCGGCTTCCGACAGCGCGGTGAGGCGCAGCCCGCCCGGGCCGCTCTCGCCGATCAGCCGCAGCAGGCCGAAGGCACGCTGCACGGCACCAGCGGCTTCGCTCACCGCAGCATCCTGCCGCGCATGTTCCACTTTCCGGACCAAACCGGCGGCATCGAAAGCCTCCACTTCCGCTCAGCGAGATTCTGAACGCATAGCTCTCATTCACAGAAAATGTGGCTTGCGGAGCGGCGCGGTGCAACGAAATAGTAAAGGCCATCCATCGCATTCATCCTTTCAAAGGGGAGCGGAGCGGGCATGGCGCGTTGGCGTGTGGGCGTGGATTCCGGGGGTACCTTCACCGATGTCTGCCTCTTCGACGAGGAAGACGGCCGCGTCGAAGTCTGGAAGGTGTCGTCCACCCCGGACGATCCGTCGCGGGGCATCGCCCAGGGCGTCGAGGAAGGCATGCGCCGCGTTGCGCCCGAATCCGGCGACAGGCCTGGCGCGTCCGTCGCCTATTTCGGCCATGGCACCACGGTTGCCACCAACGCGCTGATCCAGCATCGCGGCGTCCGCACCGGCCTTGTCACCACCGACGGTTTTCGCGACCTCTTGGAGATCGGACGCCAGAAACGGCCCGACCTCTACGACATGCAGGCCGACAAGCCGCCGACGCTGGTGCCGCGCGACCTGCGCCAGGAAGTGCCGGAGCGCGTGCGCTACACCGGCGAGATCGACACGCCACTGGACGAGGCGAAGATGCGCGCGGCCGCGCGCGCGCTGAAGGCCGCCGACGTCAAGGCCATCGCCGTCTCCTTCCTCTACGGCTTCATCCGCCCCGAGCATGAGAAGCGCGCGGTGGACATCCTGCGCGAGGAGCACCCCGACGCCTTCATCTGCGCCGGCCACGAGATCGCCCCCGAATTTCGCGAGTACGAGCGCCTGTCGACCGTCGTGCTGAACGCCTATCTCGGCCCCGTCATGCGCCGCTACATCGAGCGCCTGACGCCGCGGCTGCAGGGCCTCGGCATGACGGCGACGCCGCATCTGACGCAGAGCAATGGCGGCGTCATCGGCTTCGCGGCCGCGGCCGACATGCCGGTGCGCACCGTGCTGTCCGGCCCCTCCACCGGCGTCGTCGGCGCCCAGGCGATCGGCACCCTCGCCGGCTTCGATGAGCTGATCACCTTCGACATGGGCGGCACCTCCACCGATGTTGCGCTGCTGCAAGGCGGCCAGTGCAAGATGACCTCGGAAGCCGTGGTGCACGGCTATCCGATCAAGGCGCCGATGCTCGACATCCACACCGTCGGCGCCGGCGGCGGCTCGATCGCCTATGTCGATGCCGGCGGGCTGCTGAAGGTCGGCCCGCGCAGCTGCGGCGCCGATCCCGGCCCGGTCTGCTACGCCCGCGGCAACGAGGAGCCCGCCACCACTGACGCCAATGTCGTGCTGCAGACGCTGAACCCGGACTATCTTCTGGGCGGCCGCATGGCCGTGCGCCAGGACCTGGCGCGCGAGGCCATTGGCAGGCTGGCCGAAACACTCGGCCTCGGCGTGATGGAGACGGCGCAGGGAATCCTGTCGGTCGTGACGGCCAATATGGCCCGCGCCATCCGCGTCATCTCCATCCAGCGCGGCCATGATCCGCGCGACTACACGCTGATGGCCTTCGGTGGCGCCGGCCCGCTGCATGCCGCGCGCCTGGCCAAGGAGCTGGAGATGAAGCGCGTGCTGGTGCCGCGCAATCCCGGCATCCTCTGCGCCATGGGCCTGCTGCTGACCGACCTGCGCGCCGACTTTGCTGCAACGAAGCTGCTGCCGGCGACGGAAGACTCGGTCACCGAGGTCGCAGACTCCTTCGCCAGCCTCACCGCCCGCGCTGAGGACTGGTTCGCCCAGGAGCATATCGAGGCCGCGGCGCGTCGCCTGACCCGCACCGCCGACATGCGCTATGCCGGGCAGAATTACGAGCTCGCCGTGCCGCTGCCCGATGGCCCAGTGACCGCGGCGACGATGCATGCGCTGACATCAGGCTTCGCCGATCTGCACCGCCAGCGCTACGGCTTCGTCGCCGACGGCGAGCCCGTGCAGCTGGTCACCCTGCGCCTCGAGGCCACCGGCCTGGTGCGCAAGGCGGAGCTGAAATCCTATCCCGATGCCGGCCCCGACGCGAACGGCGCCGTCATCGGCCAGCGCCAGGTCTGGTTCCCGGAGGCCGGCGACTTCGTGGCCACCCCCATCTACAGCCGCGACGCGCTGCTGCCCGGCAACCGCTTCGCCGGCCCCGCCATCGTCGAGCAGATGGACACCACCACCGTGGTGCCGCCCGGCATGAAGGCGCGCGTCGACGCCTATCTCAACCTGATCCTGGAGGTGACGGCATGAGCTCCGCCCTGCAGCCCTCGAGCGCGCCGGTGCTGGACCCGATCACCGTCGAGGTGATCGGTGCCGCCCTCTCCTCCATCGTCGAGGAAACCGGCGAAGCGCTGATCCGCGCCTCCTACTCGACCAACATCAAGGAGCGGCGCGACTGCTCCACCGCGCTGTTCAACGCTGCCGGCCACACCCTCTGCCAGGCCGAGCACATCCCGATCCATCTCGGCAGCTTCATCGGCATCGTGCCGCATATCATGAAGCTGCACGATTTGGCCGAGATGAAGCCCGGCGACGTCTTTGTCGGCAATGACGCCTATGAAGGCGGCGGCACGCATCTGCCCGACATCGTCCTGGCCGAGCCGATCTTCGTCGACGGCGCCATTGCCGCCTGGACGGTGAACCTGGCGCATCACTCCGACTTCGCCGACCGCGGCCATGCGCATATCTACCAGGAAGGCCTGCGCATCCCGCCCGTGCGCCTCTACCGCGCAGGCCAGCTGCAGAAAGACGTGCAGGAGCTGATCCTGCTGAACTGCCAGGTCCCGCGCGAGCGCCTCTCCGACCTGCGCGCCCAGATGGCCGCCAACCGCGTCGGCGTGCAGCGCTTCCAGGCGCTCTGCGCGAAATACGGCACCACCACGGTGCTGGCCGCCGGCGAGGCGCTGCTCGACTATGCCGAACGCAAGATGCGCGCCGGCATCGCCGCCATGCCCGACGGCACCTGGCGCTTCGAGGATGTCTTCGACAACCCCGAGATCACCACCAACCTGCCGCTCGCCGTCGACGTCACCATCGCCCGCGACAGCATGACGCTGCATTTCGAATCGCCCGATCAGCTGCGCGCCGGCCTGAACATGACCTACACCGCGCTGCTGGCCACCGCCTACTACGTGGTGAAATCGGTGGTCGACCCGACCATCCTGCCCAATGCCGGCCTGGCGCGCCCGATAACCGTCACCGCACGCAGCGGCAGCGTGCTGAACTGCGCCCACCCTGCCGCCGTCAACGGCCGCGTGCAAACCTGCCAGCGCGTCTCGGACCTGATCCTCGGCGCCCTCGCGCAAGCCGTTCCCGACCGCGTCACCGCCTGCTCCAACTCGACCTGCACGGTCGCGACCTTCATCGGCCAGCGCAAGGACAACGGCGCCATCTGGGTCTATCTCGAGACCATGGGCGGCGGTGGCGGCGCCCGCGCCTCCAAGGACGGCCTCGACGGCGTGCATGTCCACGTCACCAACACCTCCAACCTCCCCGTCGAGGCGCTGGAGCTCGAATACCCCTTGACCCTGCTGCGCTACGAGCTGGTCGCCGAATCCGGCGGTGTCGGCGAGTTTCGCGGCGGCATGGGCCTGCGCCGCGTCTATCGCGCCGACGAGGACTGCCGCGTGCGCGTCGACGTCTCCCGCCTGCGCTCGCAAAGCTGGGGCCTGCTCGGCGGCGGCCCGGGCGGCAATGGCCACGTCGAATGCGGCCCCGGCGTCACCTTCGATCGCGACAACGCGGTGCTGAAGGCGGGACAATGGTTTGCCGTCGTCTCGCCCGGCGCCGGTGGCTACGGGCCGCCGGAGAAGCGAGACCCAAAGGCGATCCAGCGGGATCTGGCGGAAGGCGTGATCGGAACCGACACCGCCACCACCATCTACAAGGCATAAGAGAAGGCTGGGGGAAGGAATTCCCCCAGACCCCCATCTTCTTTTTGACTTACAAGCACAAAGAACATCGGGCCACCAAGCAAGGGCTCGCGCGGTTGCAGGGCATCTTCAACGCTGGAGCAGGAGAGTTCGCGATGGCCACCCTCCCCACCACCCGCCGCGCCGTCATGGCTGGTGCCGCGCTGCTGCCCTTCCTGCGCATGCCGCAGGCCCGCGCGAAGACGCCGGGGGTGCTGACCTTCGGCCTCTCCAGCTACCCGCCCACCATCCAGCCCTGGGCCAACAGCGGCACCGCCGCCGCGACCATCAAGCTGATGATCTATCGCGGCCTCACCTCCTATAGCGCGGACGGCAAGCTGCAGCCCGAGCTCGCCGAATCCTGGACCCGCGAGACCGACACCAGCTGGGTCTTCAAGCTGCGCGACGCCAAGTTCCAGAACGGCGAGAAGGTCACTTCCGCCGACATCAAATGGACCTTTGAGCAGATCGCCGGCGAACGCTCCACCGCCTATTTCCGCTCCGAGGTGCAAGGCTTCGAGCGCGTCGAGACGCCCGATGACCTGACGGTGCGCATCGTCACCAAGCAGCCCACCGTGACCCTGCCGGTCTGGATGGCCAGCTACCATCTGCCGATCATCTCGCGCAATTCGCCGCGCGGCCAGTTCGTCGGTGCCGGCCCCTTCGTGCTGAAGGGCCAGGAACGCGGCGTCTCCCTCGACCTCGAACCTTTCGAGGGCTACTACAAGCCCGGCTTGCCCAAGCTGCGCGGCATCCGCGTCGTGGCTTACGCTGACGAGAACCTGCGCACCGCCGCGCTGCAATCCGGCGACGTCGACCTGATCGAATACGTTCCCTGGCAGGCGATGGACGCCATCGCCGCCAATCCGGGCCTGTCGCTCGACGCGGTCGACGGCGCCTTCATGTTCCTCGTCTTCAACGGCAGCAAGCCGCCCTTCAACGACGCCCGCGTTCGCAAGGCCGTCGCTCACGCCATCAACCGCGACGACCTGGTCAAGGCCGCCTTCTTCGGCCGCGGCTCCGGCCTCGCGCATCTGCCCATCCCGGAATCCAGCGCCTTCTACAACGCCGACTTCAAGGACGGCTGGAAATACGACCCGGCGCTGTCGAAGAAGCTGCTGGCCGATGCCGGCCATGGCGGCGGCATCAACTGCTCGTTGCTCTCCACCGCGCAATACGGCATGCACAAGGACACCGCCGAGGTCGTGCAGCAGCACCTCGCCGCCGTCGGCATCAACGTCACGCTGAACCTGCCGGACTGGGCGACCCGCGTCGCCGTCGGCAACCGCGGGCAATACGACATGGCGGTGATGGGCACCGCCGCCGACAGCAACGATCCCGACGGCCTCGCCAGCTTCATCGACGGTGCCCTCTCGCCCTCCTATGTCCGCAGCTTCGGCTTGAAGACCGAGCGCATCACGCAGCTCCTCGCCGCCGGCCGCGCTGAATTCGACGAGACGAAGCGCCGCGCCATCTACCGCGAGATGGAGCAGGTCGCGATCGAGGAAGCGCCGATGGTCGGCCTCACCTGGCGCAGCCAGGGCTATGCCATGCGTAAGGCGGTCACCGGCTTCCGCAACCTGCCGGGCGCGCTGACCTTCTATTCCGGCCTGACCTTCGAGACCGCCGCGGTCGGGTGACGGCGCATGCTGGCCTTCGCCGCCCGCCGCCTCGCCGTCTCGCTCGCCCTGGTCTGGGTGGTGGCGACGCTGGTCTTCCTGGTCATCCACATGATCCCAGGCGACCCGGCCGAGCTGCTGCTCGCCCAGGGCGGCGTCGCGCCCGATCCCGCCCTGGTCGCCGATCTGCGCGAGCGCCTTGGCCTCGACCAACCGCTCTGGACGCAATACGCGACCTATATGGGCGGGCTGCTGCAAGGCGATTTCGGCCTGTCGCTGCAGGACGAGCACGCCGTCGCCGACGAGATCGCGCTGCGCCTGCCCCGCACCCTGGAGCTCGTCGCCACGGCCGGCCTGCTGTCCGTGCTCATCGGCCTGCCGGCGGGCGTGCTCGCGGGCTTGCGCGCCGGCCAGCTGACCGACCGCATCCTCTCCGGCATCGCAGCACTCGCCTTGTCGATCCCGGTCTTCGTCATCGGCACCCTCGCCGTGCTGCTGCTGGCGCAGAAACTGCGGCTGGTCTCGGCCGGCGGCTACGTTCCCTTCGCCACCGATCCGCTGCGCCACATCGGCTTGTTGCTGATGCCGGCAGGCACCATCGCCTTTGGCTTGGCCGCCGTCGTGCTGCGCGTCACCCGCGGCGCCGTGCTGGAAGTGCTGGAGCGCGAGCATGTCCGCGCCGCCCGCGCCCGCGGCCTGCCCGCCGGCGCCATCATCCGCCGTCACGTGCTGCGCAATTCGCTGACCCCCGTCGTCACCGTGGTCGCGCTGCATCTGGGCGCGCTGCTCGGCGGCACGGTGCTGGTGGAGTTCGTCTTCAACTGGCCCGGCCTCTCCGGCTATCTCGTCCGCTCGGTCGAGGCGCGCGACTATCCCGAGGTGATGGGCATCGTCCTCGTCGTCTCCGCGATCTTCGTGCTGCTGAACTTCCTGGTCGATATGCTCTACGCCGTCATCGACCCACGCGTGAGGCAGGGCTGATGCGCCGCTCGCTCCGCCGCCTGGTGCTGCCCGCTGGCCTGCTGGGCCTCATCCTGCTGCTGGCCCTCGCAGCCCCCCTGCTGCCGCTGGCCGATCCGGTGCGGCAGAACATCGCCGGCCGCCTGGCGCTGCCCTCCGCCAATTTCTGGCTGGGCCAGGACGAATACGGCCGCGACGTGCTGTCGCGCATCCTCTGGGGCGCGCGCGTCTCGCTCAGCGTGGCGCTTGCCGCCACCATCATCGCCGCCGTCATTGGCACGCTGCTCGGCATCCTCGGCGGTTATTTCCGCAAGTTTGTCGAGCTGGTCACGGTCCGCCTGGCCGAGGTCGTGCTCTGCTTCCCGCCGATGCTGCTGGCGCTGCTGGTGGTCACCCTGCTCGGCCCTGGCGCCGGCACGCTGGTCGTCTCGCTCGGCATCCTCTTCGCGCCCGCCTTCGCCTGCCTCGCCTATGCCGAGACCTTGTCGGCCCGCGCGCTGGACTATGTCACGGCGCAGCAGGCGTTGGGCGCAGGTCCCGGCCGCATCCTGCTGCGCACCCTGCTGCCCAACATCGCGCCGCCGCTGATCGTGCAGTTCTCGCTGACCGTCGCCTCCGCCATGGTGCTGGAAAGCGGACTCTCCTTCCTCGGCCTCGGCGTGGTGCCGCCCTCGCCCTCCTGGGGGCTGATGATCCGCGGCGCGCGCGCCACCATGGAACAGGCGCCGCTGCTGCTCTTCTGGCCCTGCCTGGCGCTGGCGGGCACGGTGCTGGTGCTGAACCTGTTCTGCGACCGGCTGCGCGACGCGCTGGACCCGCGCGCGGGCGGCGGCGGCCCGGCCGGCTTCCTGCGCCGCGCCGCCGCTTTGCCCGGCCCCGCCCTCCGCAAGGATGCCACGCCCGGCCTGCTCCGCATCCGCGGGCTGACGCTGGAAATCACCGGCCCGCGCGGCCCCGTCGCCGTGGTGCGCGACGTCGGCTTCAGTGTCGCGCCTGGCAAAACCCTCGCGCTGGTCGGCGAAAGCGGCAGCGGCAAGACGCTGACCGGCCTGGCCGTGATGGGCCTGCTGCCCGGCGCCGTCCGCGTCGCCTCGGGCGAGATCCTCTATACCAGCCGCGACGGCGCGACGCGCGACCTGCTGCGCCTGCCGGAGGCCGAGCTGCGCGCGCTGCGCGGCCGCGACCTCTCCATGGTCTTCCAGGACCCCTCCAGCAGCCTGAACCCCTTGCTGCGCATCGGCAGCCAGGTGGCCGAGGCCCTGCCCCGCGCCCCCGGCCGCATGGCGCGCGTGGTCGAGCTGTTCCGCCAGGTCGGCCTGCCCGACCCCGAGGGCCGCGCCCGCGCCTGGCCACATGCCCTGTCCGGCGGCCAGCGCCAGCGCGTGATGATCGCCGCCGCCATCGCCAACCATCCGCGGCTGCTGCTGGCCGACGAGCCCACCACCGCCCTCGACGTCACCGTGCAGGCGCAGATCCTCGAGCTGCTGGCAGGGTTGAAGCGCAGCGAGCAGGGCATGGGCATGGTCTTCGTCACCCACAACCTGGCCGTCGTCGCGCAGATCGCTGACCGCGTCGCGGTGATGTATGCCGGCGAGGTGGTGGAAGAAGGCCCCGTCGCCGAGGTCTTCACCGCCCCCCGCCACCCCTATACCGCCGCGCTGATCGCCGCGACCCCGGAGGGCGAGGCCGAGCGCCTCTCTGCCATACCAGGGGCGGTGCCGCAGGCCTGGGCCATGCCAGCCGGCTGCCGCTTCGCCCCCCGCTGCAGCGAGGCCCGCCCCGCCTGCGCCCAGACCGCGCCGCCGCTGCAGTCGATCGGCCCTGGCCGCGCCACGCGCTGCCTGCGCTGGAAGGAGCTGGCATGAACGCGCTCTCGCCCCCGGGGATCTCCGCGGCGCCGCTGCTGCGCGGCGAGAACCTGTCGCGCAGCTTCGGCGGCGGCGGCTGGTTCGGCCGCGGCCGCCCGATCCTGGCGGTGCGCGGCGTCGACCTGCATCTGGCGCGCGGCGAGGCGCTGGGCGTCGTCGGCGAATCCGGCTGCGGCAAGTCGACGCTCGGCCGCCTGCTGCTGAACCTGCTGCCGCCGACCAGCGGCAAGGTCGTCTTCGAGGGCGAGGCGCTCGACGCGCTGCCGGCTGGCAAGCTGCGCGCGCTGCGCCGGCGCATGCAGATGGTCTTCCAGGACCCCTATGGCAGCCTCGATCCGCGGCGCAGCGTCGGCGCGCAGATTGCCGACGGGCTGCTGATCCACCGCATGGCCGATGCCACCGGCGCCGCCGCGCGCGTCGCCGAGCTGCTGCGCCAGACCGGGCTGGAACCCGCGCATGCGATGCGCCTGCCGCATGAATTCTCCGGCGGCCAGCGGCAGCGCATCGCCATCGCCCGCGCGCTGGCGACGCGCCCCGACTTCATCGTCGCCGACGAGCCGGTCTCGGCGCTCGACGTCTCGATCCAGGCGCAGATCGTCAATCTGCTGGCCGATCTGCGCAGCGAGCTCGGCCTGGCGCTGCTCTTCATCAGCCACGACCTGCATGTGGTGCGGCATCTCTGCGACCGCGTCATGGTCATGTATCTCGGCCGCGTCGTCGAGCAGGGCAGCGCCGCCGCGATCTTCGCAGCACCCGCGCATCCCTATACCCGCGCGCTGCTGGAAGCCACGCCCTCGATGCGCCATCCGGTCACCGCGGCACCCTTGCCGGGCGAGGTGCCCAGCGTCGCCAATCCGCCCTCCGGCTGCCCTTTCCGCACGCGCTGTCCCGCGGCAGAATCCCGCTGCGCCGAAGCCATGCCGCCGCTGGAGGCGCATCCCGCCGACGCGTCGCGCCAGCTTGCCTGCTGGCGCGCCGCCGAGCTCGCCTGACCCAAGGATCCCTGGTCCCATGCTGAACCCCGAAGGCCGCGTCGTCATGCTCTCCGGCGCCAGCCGCGGCATCGGCCGCGCCGTGCTGGAGCGCCTGCTGGCCGCCGGCTGCACCATCAGTGCCGGCGTGCGCGACCCTGCCCGCCTGCCGCAGCACCCCAACCTGACCCATACCCGCTACGACGCGGAAAAGACCGGCAGTGCCGAGGCCTGGGTCGAGGCCACGATGCAGAAGCACGGCCGCATCGACGCGCTGGTCAATGCCGCCGGCATCAATCCGCGCGGCACGCTGCTCGATGCGGACGAGACCGTCTTCGACACCAGCTGGACGGTCAATGCCAAGGGGCCGATGCGCGCCATCCGCGCCGCCTGGCCGCATCTGGTCGCCTCCGGCACCGGGCGCGTGGTCAACATCGCCTCGCTCTCCGGCAAGCGCGTCAAGAACGACAACCTTGCCTACGCCATGAGCAAGTTCGCTGTCATGGCTTTGACGCAGGAGGTGCGCCGCGCCGGCTGGGACAGCGGCATCCGCGCCACCGCCCTCTGCCCCGGCTTCGTCGACACCGACATGACCGCGCATGTCACCAAGACGCCGCGCAGCGCCATGTCGCGCCCCGACGACGTCGCTGCTTTGGTCGAGACCGTGCTGCACCTGTCCAACAACGCCACCGTCGCCGAGCTGCTGGTCAGCTGCCGGCACGAGGAGCTGGTGTGAGGCTGCACCCGTCGGCGGCCAGGTCCGTCTGCGGCGGATCCCGCGCGGCGCCGTCGTCGTGGGTGGCGGCCCTGGCGGGAGCGGCGCCAATCCGGAAGACGGCCGCCCCCTGGTGCCTGCGCTGGCCGGCTTGCAGCTGATCCGCGGCTGGAGCGGCAGCGACGGCCCAATGCCCGACCGCCTCCCGCGGATCGGGCCGGGCCGTTCCCGGCCTGTTCCACGCCCTCGTATTCTCTGGCGTATTCTCTGGCTGTGGCCTGCCCCGCCGACACTGTCCTGATGGAGCCTGCGACCATGCTGACCGAGCTTCGCCCCGGCGTCTTCGCCCGCCGCGACCCCGAGGGCGCCGCCGCCCCCGTCATCTTCGACATCCCGCGCAGCGGGGCCGAATATCCGCGCGACTTCCGCAGCATCGCGGCGCTGACCGACCTGCAGCGCTCGATCTCGATGTATGTCGAGGAATGCTATGCCGACGTCACCAGGGCCGGCGCCACCTGGCTCTACGCCTGCTTCCCCAATGCCTATATCGACCCCAACCGCCATGCGCTGGACATCGACCCGGCGGCGCTGGACGGCGAATGGCCGGAGGCGCTGAAGCCCTCGCCCAAGACCAGCGCCGGCATCGGGCTGATCCCCATGGTCTGCGCGGGGACCAGGCCGCTCTATGACGGCAAGCTCAGCATCGCCGATGTGCGCAACCGGCTCGACAACTACTACCTGCCATACCACGGCGAACTCGCCCGGCTGCTGCAGGCGGCGCGCCAGAAGTCTGGCGTGGCCTATCACCTGTCCTGCCACTCCATGCCGGCCGTCGCCGCCAGTGGGCCGGATGCCGGGCAGCGGCGCTCGGATTTCGACCTCGGCGACCGCAACGGCACCACCTGCGCGCCCGAGCTCGTCGAGGTGGTGGAAAAGACGCTCGCCGGCTTCGGCTATAAGGTCACCCGCAACGCGCATTTCATCGGCGCCGAATGCGTCCGCCAGCACGGCAACCCGGCGGGCGGCATCCACAGCCTGCAGATCGAGATGAATCGTGGCCTCTACATGGACGAGGCGGCGCGGACCCGCCGGCCGGAACTTGGCCAGGTGCGCGACCATCTGACCGCCGTGGCCACGGCCGTCGCCGCGCTCGCCGGCCGGGCCTGAAACACGTCTGCCTGGACGGTCCTGCCTTGACGGTCCCTGGGGAGTCCTGCCTGGGGTCCAGGCTGATCCAGCAGGTCACCCCCGCCACACCCTCGTGGAAGGGCAGGTAGATGTCCCTCGGCATCGCTGCGGGCCGAGCCCGGGCAAGACGGCGGGGCCGATGCCTCGTTCAGGGCGCGGCCAGGACCGGCACGGCCGATAGGGCGAGCGCGGCAGCCGCCTGGGAACCGCACCGGGAGACGGGTCGGTCAGCCCCCGCCTGGCCGGCCCCGCTTGGCAAGGGTGGCGCCACGGTGGCAGGCTGGCCTTCCCTAGCGAGAAGGCTGCCCCTGCCATGCCCTTGCCCGTCGCGCTGCAGAACCGCCTGGCCATCCCCGCCGTGGCCGCGCCGATGTTCCTGGTCTCCGGCCCCGACCTGGTGGTGGAGACCTGCAAGGCCGGCCTGCTGGGCACCTTCCCGACGCTGAACCAGCGGACCACGGACGCCTATGTCGACTGGCTGCAGGAGATCGCCTCCCGGCTGGCGGCGGCGCCGGCCGCCGCGCCCTTCGGCGTCAACCTGATCGTCCACCGCAGCAACAAGCGGCTGGAGGCCGATCTGAAGGCGACGGTCGACAACCGCGTCCCGCTGGTCATCACCTCGCTCGGCGCGGTGAAGGAGGTGGTGGAGGCGGTGCATGGCTATGGCGGGCTGGTGTTCCACGACGTCATCAACCTGCGCCATGCCGCCAAGGCGGCTGAGGCCGGCGTCGACGGGCTGATCGCCGTCTGCAACGGCGCCGGCGGCCATGCCGGCACGCTGAACCCCTTCGCCTTCCTGACCGAGCTGCGGCAGATCTTCGACGGCACGCTGCTGCTGGGCGGCTCGATCGGCCAGGGGCGGCAGGTCGCGGCGGCGCAGCTGATGGGCGCCGACCTGGCCTATATCGGCACCCGCTTCGTCGCCACCGCCGAGAGCATGGCGCCGGCAGAATACAAGCAGATGGTGCTGGAGGCCTCGGCCAAGGACATCGTCTACACGGCGGCGATCAGCGGGGTGAAGGCGAATTTCCTGCGCGCCTCGATCGTTGCCGCCGGGCTGGACCCGGACAAGCTGGACGAGGCCGCCGGCGGCAACCTGTCCGAGCACGAGAAGCGGCCCTGGAAGAACATCTGGTCGGCGGGGCATGGCGTCGGCAGCATCGACGACCTGCCGACGGCGGCGGCGCTCTGCGCCCGGCTGATCGAGGAGTATCGCGCCGTCGCCCCGCGCGCCGTCCTGGCCGACGCGGCGGATTGACTGTCCGGTATCCTTCGGGCCCCGCCGCGATGCCCTGACAGCAGGCCAATGAGGCGCTGGTCTCCCAACGGCCGGTCATCAGAAAAAAGAAGGGGGTGCGGGGGAATTCATTCCCCCGCCCTGCCCTGTTGTCCCCTGCCCTGTTCTCCCCTGCCCTTCACTTCGTCCCGTAA
>NZ_MLCO01000085.1 GCF_001982615.1 Teichococcus deserti
GCGCCCGCCGCCATCGACCCCGCCAGCCGCCCCCACCGCGCCGGCGGCAGGCGGCCTGGCCCCCTCGGCGCGCTGCTGCGGGCTGCGCGGCGCCTCGGTGGTGCGGGCGGGCGGCGTGCCATTGGCCTGCGGGGCCGCCGGCGCGGTGGGGGCGGCTGGCGGGGTCGATGGCGGCGGGCGCAGGCGAGTCATCACCTCGACCATGACGTCGCGCGCCAGGGGCGCGGCGGCGCCGGAGCCGCTGGTGCCGTGCTCGACCACGACCGAGATGGCGTATTGCGGGTTGTCATAGGGGGCGAAGGCGACGAAGAGCGCATGCGGCCGCCATTCGCGCGGCTGGTTCTCGACGCGGAAGCCGCGCTCGCGCTGCTCGCGGGAGACGCGGCGGACCTGCACCGAGCCGGTCTTGCCGGCCAGCACGCCGAGATGGCCGGGGATCTTGCCGGTCTTGCCGGTGCCGCCCTCCTCGTTGACCACGGCCCACATGCCCTCGCGCACCAGCCGCAGGTCGCGCTCGGGGATGGCCAGGCTGGGCCAGTCCTCGGCGCGGATGCCGCGCTGGGCGCGGCCGTCCAGCGCCCGGGTCAGGTGCGGCTGGACGGCGCGGCCGGTCGCCAGCCGCGCCGTCATGGTGGCCAGCGCCAGGGGCGTCATCTGGTAGAAGCCCTGGCCGATGCCATGCACCACGGTGTCGCCGAGATTCCACGGCTTGCCCTGGTCGATGCGCCATTGCCGGGTCGGCACCAGCCCGGCGCGGGTGCCCGGCAGCTCGATCTCCAGGTCGACACCCAGGCCGAAGCGGCGCGCCATGGCGGCGATGCGGTCGATGCCGGTGCGCTTGGCGACCTCGTAGAAATAGACGTCGCAGGAATACTTCAGCGCGCCGCGCAGGTCCTGGCTGCCATGGCCGTAGCGGTTGTGGCAGTGGAAGCGGCTGTCGCCGAGATCATAATGGCCGGGGCAGAAGACCCGCTCCCCGGGCGTCACCGTCTTCGCCTCCAGCGCCGCGAGACCCACGATCATCTTGAAGGTGGAGCCCGGGGCGTAGAGGCCGTTGGTGGTCTTGTTGATCAGCGGCGTGGCGCGGTTGCGGGTCCATTCGCGCCATTGCGCGTTGGAGATGCCGGAGCTGAACAGATTGGGGTCGAAGCCGGGCTGGCTGGCCATGGCCAGCACCTCGCCGTTGCGCGCGTCCATGACGACGACGCTGGTGCCTTCCTCGATCCGCTCGCGCACCACCTTCTGCAGCTCGGCGTCGATCGAGATCTGCAGGTCCTGGCCGCGCACGCCCTCGCGCCGGTCGAGCTCGCGGATGACGCGGCCGACCGCGTTGACTTCCATCTGCACCGTGCCGGCGCGGCCGCGCAGCAGGCGGTCGTGGTGCCGCTCGATGCCGGCGCGGCCGACGCGGATGCCGGGCAGACCCAGCAGCGGGTCGCCATCGATGTCGCGCTCGGCGGGGGGCGCGACATAGCCCACCACATGCGCCAGATGCTCGGTATAGGGGTAGAAGCGGGTGGTGCCGACATCGACGCTGATCCCCGGCAGGTCGGGGGCATTGACCTCGATCTTCGCCATCTCCTCCCAGGAGAGGAACTCGCGCAGCACGACGGGGACGAAGCGGCGGCGGCGGCGGACGTCGCGCTCGATGCGGGCGCGCTCGGCCTCGGTCATCGGCAGGATGCGGCTCAGCGTCTCCAGCGTGGCGGAGACGTCCTGGGTCTGCTCGGCGGTCAGCAGCACGCGCCAGTTCAGGTCGTTGGCGGCGATGACGCGGCCGGCGCGGTCCAGCACCCGGCCGCGCGGCGGCGCCAGCAGCCGGGTGGAGACGCGGTTCTCCTCGGCCAGGGTGGCATAGCGCTCGCCTTCCTCCAGCTGCAGCTTCTGCAGCCGGAAGCCCAGGAAGCCGAACAGGCCGAGCTGGCTGGCGCCCAGCAGCAGGGCGCGCCGCGTGAAGATGCTGGAGCGCCGCTCCTCGTCCCGCTTGCTCACCCGCGCCCCCTGCTGGCCATCCGCCGAACCCACTGTGCGTTGTCCGCCCAGATCGGGGCAAAGACCTAGAAAACAAGATGTTATCCGAAATGACGGGCTTCTGCCGCCAGAAAAAGATCAGGCCAGATCCTCGGCCCGGCGCATCGCCCGGTGCAGCCGGGTCAGCAGCGCCGCGATCGCCGGGTAGAAGCCGGCGCTGAGCGCGAACTGCACCAGCGCCGGCGCGACCGGCGGCAGCCGCAGGTTCAGCACCGTGACCAGCACGAAGCCCAAGGCCGCCGTGCCGGCGGCGAAGCCGGAGAAGATCAGCCAGACCACCAGGAAGGACTGGCGGACCAGGAAGCGGCGGAAGCGCAGCGCCAGGCCATGCACCAGCAGCAGCGTCAGGATACCGGTGCCGAGCGGCGCAAAGCCCAGCAGATCCTGCAACAGCCCCATGCCGAAGCAGACGGGCGGCGACATCGCGGCGGGGCGGAACACCGACCAGAAGAAGACGCAGCCCAGCGCCACCGCCGGCAGCGCCGAGGGCAGGCCGACCGGCGTCGAGGTCAGCACCATCAGCAGCGCCGTGGTCACCGCCGGGAAGGCGGCCCGCGCGATGGCATCCAGCCGCCGCAGCAGCCCCATGGGCGGTTGTGGCCGCCCCTTCACCGTGCGTGGTTCCTGCATGGAAGGAGGCTCAGCGCCGCGGCCGCGGCTCCGGCCGGGCCACCGCCTCGGGCGGCAGGATGCCGGTCAGGCCGAAATCGAAGATGCGCAGCAGGTCCAGCTTGTCGAGCCGGGCATAGAGCTCGACCTCCGGCGCGCCGCCCTCGCTCCAGCGCACCACGCCGACCGGCAGGCCGGCCGGGAAGACGCCGGCCTCGGCGCTGGTGACGACGCGCTCGCCATTCTGCGGCGGCTGGCCCTCCGGCCAGTGCTGCAGCCGGGGACGCTGGCCGTTGGTGCCGGCCAGCATGGCGCGCGACCGGCTGCCCTCCAGCACCACCGGGATGCGGCTGTTCATGTCGGTGACCAGCAGCACCCGGGCCGAGCGGTTGCCGACCTCGGTGACGCGGCCGGCCAGGCCGCGCTCGTCCAGCGCCACCTGCCCCTTGCGCAGGCTGACCCCGGGATTGACCGAGAGCAGCACGGCGCGGGCATAGGTGCCGCCGGCATCGGCCACCACGCGGGCGGTGTGGAAGCTGGCCTGGGCCTCGGGCATGTAGTGCAGCTGGCGGCGCAGCAGGCCGTTCTCGGCCTCCATGGCGAGCGCCGCCGCCTGCCAGCGGTGCAGCCGCTCGTTCTCCTCGCGCAGGCGGAGGTTCTCGGCGCGCATCGAGGCCAGGTAGCGCAGGTCCTGCACCGCGTCGCGCAGCGCCCCCATCGGCTCGGCCACCACCGCGTAGATCGGCGCCAGCGTGTCGGCCAGCGCCATGCGGCCACGCTCCACCAGCACCGTGTCGGCCTTGCCCAGCAGCATGGTGCCGAAGGCGGCGGCGATGAGCACGGGCATGGTCAGGCGCGACAGCGCCTGGCGCAGAGGAATGCTGAGACGGATCACGCAGCCTCCATCCGCCCGGACTGGTCCGGGCGAGGGCCCTTAATACATCGACGAGAGGACGTGGCGAAGCCGCTTCATCTCATCCAGGGCGCGCCCGGTGCCCAGCGCCACACAAGCCAGCGCTTCCTCTGCCACCGAAACGGGCAGGCCTGTCGCTTCGCGCAGCACCTGGTCGAGCCGCTGCAGCAGGGCGCCGCCGCCGGTCAGCACGATGCCCTTGTCGACGATGTCGGCGGCGAGCTCGGGCGGCGTGTTCTCCAGCGCCACCTTCACCGCCTCGACGATCTGGGTCACCGGCTCGGCCAGCGACTCGGCGATCTGGCGCTGGCTGACGACGACCTCGCGCGGCACGCCGTTCATCAGGTCGCGGCCCTTGACCTCGGTCAGCGGGCCTTCGTCGCCATAGTCGGGGACGGCGGCGGCGCCGATCTCCATCTTGATGCGCTCGGCCGTGCTCTCACCGATCAGCAGGTTAAACTGGCGGCGGATATAGCTGATGATCGCCTCGTCCAGCTTGTCGCCGCCGACGCGGACCGAGCGGGCATAGACGATGCCGCCAAGCGAGATGACCGCCACCTCGGTGGTGCCCCCGCCGATATCGACGATCATGCTGCCCGAGGGCTCGGTCACCGGCAGGCCGGCGCCGATCGCGGCCGCCATCGGCTCCTCGATCAGCAGGACCTTGCGGGCGCCGGCGGATTCGGCCGATTCCTGGATGGCGCGGCGCTCGACGGCGGTGGAGCCGGAGGGCACGCAGACGATGATCATCGGCGAGGCGAAGGAGCGCCGGTTGTGCACCTTGCGGATGAAATGCTTGATCATCTCCTCCGCCACCTCGAAATCGGCGATGACGCCGTCGCGCAGCGGACGGATGGCGGCGATGTTCCCGGGCGTGCGGCCCAGCATCAGCTTGGCCTCCTCGCCCACCGCCAGCACCTGCTTGCGGCCGCGGATATCGGCGATGGCGACGACCGAAGGCTCGTTCAGCACGATGCCACGACCCTTGACATAGACCAGCGTGTTGGCCGTGCCGAGGTCGATGGCCATGTCGGCGGAGAGGAAGCCGAACAGGCGAGAGAACATGCAGCGAACCTCCCAGGGAACATCAGCCAATGAGGCACCGGCCCGCGCCGCGGAAGCGGGCGGATCGAAGGCGCCGTGGCTTACCGTCCCTGACCTTCCCGCTCAAGCGCCAATCGGCCTCGGGTGACGCAACCTTCACCCCCCGGCCGCGTTGCAGGTTCACTCAGCTTTCGAACGAGGACATACCCCATGCGCAAGACCTCCCTTGCCCTTCTGGCCCTGGCGAGCATCGGCCTGGGCGCCTGCGGCTACTCGACCGGCGACCGTGCCGCTTCCGGCGGCCTGCTCGGCGCCGGCGCCGGCGCTGCGGTCGGCTCCTTCTCGGGCAATGCCGGCGCAGGCGCGCTGATCGGCGGCGCGGCCGGCGCCCTGGGCGGCGCCGTGACCAGCCCGAACACCGTCAACCTGGGCCGCCCCGCCTGGCGCTGAGCCGGCGGCACGTCTCAGAGCAGCGAAGCCGGGACGCAAGTCCCGGCTTTTTTCGTGTCCAGCCCGCCGCGCCGGATCAGGCCGGCTTGACGTTCCAGAAGCTGGCGAAGCCCGGCAGCACGCCGGTGACGCTCGAGCGATAGGCCGTCGGCTGGAAGTAATTGCCCAGCGGGTAATAGGGCACCTCCTCCATGCTGATCGTCTGGATCTTGCGGCAGATCGCCTGCTGCGCCGCCAGGTCCGGCGCCTCGAACCACTGCTGGCGCAGCGTCTCGCTGCGCGGGCTGACCGACCAGCCGGGATAGGCGGTGCCGTTGCCGCGCAGCGCCAGATGCACCGCCGGGTTCAGCCAGTCCGCCCCGGTCCAGGAGCTGACGAAGGCGTTCCAGCCGCCGGCATCGGCCGCGTCCTTGCGGTTGCGGCGGGCCAGCAGCGTGCCCCAGTCGGTCGCCAGATAGTCCACGTTCAGCCCGGCCCGCGTCATCATGTCGGCGGCGACGTCGCCCTGGGCCTTCAGCCCGACCGAATCGGCCGGCACCAGCAGCACCACCTTCTCGCCCTTGTAGCCGGCGGCGAGGATCTCCTTCTTGACCTTGTCGTAGTCGCGCGGGCCCTGCAGCGGGCTCAGCCCCTCGGTCGTCGCCATCGGCGTGCCGGGGGCGAAGAAGCCCAGCGGCGTGCGGTACATCGCTGGGTCGTTGCCAACCACCGCCTCCATGAAGCTGCGCTGGTCGACGGCGCCGAACAGCGCCCGGCGGATCACCGGATTGTCGAAAGGCGGCTGCAGGTGGTTGATCCGCAGCATGGTGACGAAGCCGGTCGGGTCGGTCGTCGCCACCTTGATCTGCCGGCTGCGCGTCAGCAGCGGCAGCACGTCGTGGTAGGCGTATTCCATCCAGTCCTGCTCGCCGGTCAGCAGCGCATTGGCGGCGGTGCCGGCATCGGGCTGGGTGGTCCAGACCAGGCGTTCGTAATGCGCGACCTTCGGCCCCGCGGTCCAGCCCAGCGGGCCGTCGGCGCGCGGCTGGTAGCGCTCGAACCTGGCGTAGGAATTGCGCGCGCCCGGCACCCGCTCCGAGGCCAGGTAGCGATAGGGGCCGGAGCCCACCATCTCGGTGACCTGCTTGAACGGGTCGGTCTCGGCCAGGCGCTGCGGCATCATCGCCGGCATCGGCGAGCCCGGCTTGCCCAGCGCCAGCGGCAGCAGCGGGAAGGGCTTCTTCAGCCGGAACTGGATGGTGCGGTCGTCGGGCGCCGACAGCTCCTCGGTCGCCGCCATCAGCGCTTCGCCGAAGGAATCCCGCCTGGCGAAGCGGCGGATCGAGGCGACGCAGTCCCGCGCCAGAACCTTCTCCCCGTCATGCCAGGTCAGCCCGTCGCGCAGCGTCAGCTTCCACAGCAGCCCGTCATTCTCGACGACATGGCCGGCGACCATCTGCGGATGCGCGGCGAAGTTGGCATCCACGCCATACAGCGTGTCGAAGACGAGGTAGCCGTGGTTGCGGCTGACATAGGCGGTGGAAAAGACCGGGTCGAGATAGGCCAGGTCCAGCTGGGGGATGAAGCGCAGCGTGGTGGCGGACTGGGCCCGCACCACCGCCGGCGCCAGGGCAGCGGCACCGATGCCCTGCAAGAGGCTGCGTCGCAGCATGGAGATCTTCCTTCTGACGGAGCAGGGACCGGCTTTTTCTCCCGTTCGAATCTATGCATAGGTCACGGCGCGGTGACAAGGAGTTGCTTAGACAGCAAAGAATATCGCTCTGCGATGCAAGAAGTAACAGAGGAAGGCCAGGGGAATGAATTCCCCTGGACCCCTTCTTTTTTCTTTCAGACTGCCGTGTCGGGGTGAAGACAGGACCCGAAACGGCCGATCCTCAGCACGACCTGTGAAGTCGCGCATCGCATGCGATGGCGTCCCGCCGCCATGCCCTGGTGTCGCCAGTGGCGCGGCGCAGGTCAGGTCACCGCCGGCCATCAGATATGGGGGGGAATTATTCCCCCAACCTTCAGACGACCCAGCTTGCCTTCCGCTTCTCCAGGAAAGCCCCGATCCCCTCCCTGCCCTCCTCCGACGCCCGCCGCTCCGCGATGCGGCGGCTGGTCTCGGCGGAAAGCGACGCATCGACCGGGCGGCCCTCGGCCAGGAAGACCAGTTCCTTGGCCGCTGCCACCGCGCCGGGGGCGTTGCGCAGCAGGCTGGCCACCACCGCCTCGCCGGTCGCGGCCAGTTCGGCCTCGGGGACCACCTGGTGCAGCAGGCCGATGTCCTGCGCGGTCTCGGCCGAGAAGACCTCGGCGGTGATGAACAGGCGGCGCGCCTGGCGCGGGCCGATGGCGGCGACGACATAGGGGCTGATGGTGGCCGGCGTCAGGCCGAGCTTCACCTCGCTCAGGCAGAAGCGTGCGGCGGGGGTGCCGATGGCGATGTCGCAGCAGGCGACCAGGCCGACGCCGCCGCCATAGGCGCTGCCCTGCACCAGCGCGATGGTCGGCTTCGGCAGGCGGTCGAGGGCGTGCAGCATCGCCGCCATCAGGCCAGCATCGGCCTCGTTCTCGGCCTGGCTCTGCGTCGCCATGCGCTTCATCCAGCCGAGATCGGCGCCGGCGGAAAAGCTGCCCCCCGTGCTGGCCAGCACGACGACGCGCACCTTGGGGTCGGCGGCCAGGCGGGCCAGGGTCGCGTTGAGCTCGGCGATCAGCGCGTCGTCGAAAGCGTTGTGCCGGTCCGGGCGGTTCAGCGTCAGGGTGGCGACGCCGCGGGCATCGACGGCTTCGAGCAGCAGGGTCATCTGGATGTCTTCTCCCTCGGCCTGCGATCGCCTGTGGCCTCACGCCGAAAGGGCGTGAATCGCCGGCCCCGATGTCGGGGCGGGAGCCTATGACCGGGCCGGGCTTCCGCCAAGCCGGGGGCGGCCGCTATCCTGGCGGGGCATGACCGTCCTCGACGAGACCGACCGCGCGCTGCTCTCCCTGCTGCGCGCCGATGCCCGCCAGCCGCTGACCAGCCTGGCGGCGGCGCTGGACCTGTCGCGCGCCACGGTGAAGGCGCGCATCGACAGGCTGCTGGAACGCGGCGTCATCCAGGGCTTCACCGTGGTGCTGCGGCCGGAGGCGGAGATCGCGCCGATCCGCGCCATCACCATGGTCGAGATCGACGGCAACGCCACCGACCGCATCACCCGCCGGCTGCAAGGCCTGCCCTCGGTCACCGCCATCCACGCCACCAATGGCCGCTGGGACCTGGTGCTGGAGCTGGAGGTCGCCAGCCTGGAGGCCTTCGACGCCGCGCTGCGCGAGATCCGCCAGATCGAGGGCGTGGCCAACAGCGAGAGCAACCTTCTGCTTGCCCGGCGCAAGGGTTGACGATTCGCCCATTGTGACACTGCGTTTTGCGCGGTCGACCGCCCGCATTGCGCAAAATATCGTCTGTAAGCTGAACACCTCGTCCATCATATTCCCGCTCCCCCGAGATCGGGCTGGATGGAGGACGATATGGTGAACGCTGTTCGTATCCCTGGCTGGCAGGTTTCTTCGGCGCTGCCGATGAGCTTCGGCGCGACCATGGATCTGGGGGCGAGCCGCCGTGGTGCGGCCGGCGGCCCGCTGGCGCTGCGCGGCGCCGGCCTTCTCTCTGCCCTGGGCCATGGCGCCATGGACCGCGGCGACGTGACCCCGGCCGAGGCGGCCCCGGTCGCCGGCGCCGACATGGGCCATGCCGCGCATTCCCTGCCGGCGATCGCCGGCTGGGTGCAGGCGGTGCGCGCGCAGGCCGCGGCGATCCTGGCCGAGGGCGGGCTGCCGGTGCTGCTGGGCGGCGACCACAGCCTGCCGATGGGCTCGGTGGCCGCGGCGGCCGACCATGCGGCGCGCCTCCGCCGTCCGCTCTTCGTGCTGTGGATGGACGCGCATGGCGACTTCAACACGCCGGCGACCAGCGGCACCGGCAATGTGCACGGGATGAGCCTGGCCGCGCTCTGCGGCGAGGCGGGCCTCGGCGCCGTCTGGGGCGAGGACGCCCCGGCGGTGGTCGATCCCAGCCGCGTCATGGTGCTGGGCGCGCGCGACCTGGACGACGACGAGGCGGCGCTGATGGCGGCGCGCGGCGTGCAGGCGGTGTCGGTCGCGGCGATGCGGCGGGACGGGATGGCGGCGCTGGCCGGCTTCCTGGACCGCGTCGCGGCCGAGGACGGGCTGCTGCATGTCAGCTTCGACATCGACGTGGTCGACCCGGCCTATGCGCCGGGGACGGGCACGCCGGTCGCCGGCGGGCTGGAGCCTTCCGAGGCGGCCGAGGCGCTGTCGATGGTGTCGGGGGGCGGCCGGCTGATGAGCCTCGACATCGTCGAGGTCAATCCGGCGCTGGACCAGCAGCATCGCACGGCGCGGCTGACGGTCGGGCTGATGCGCTACCTGTTCGGCACCAGCATGGACTGGCTGCGCCAGGCGGCCTAGCGCAACGCGGGGCGGGCCCAACGAGGCCCGCCCCCCTGGAAAAAATTACGCCCGCATGATTTCGGGCGGCGCGGTGCGGGCGCGCTTGGCCAGCAGCTTGTTCAGCGCATGCACATAGGCGCGGGCCGAGGCGATGATGGTGTCGGTGTCGGCGCCCTGGCCATCGACCAGCTTGCCGCCTTCCTCCAGGCGCACCGTCACGCGGGCCTGGGCATCGGTGCCGCCGGTGACCGACTGCACGGCATAGAGCTTCAGCACCGCGCTGTGCGGCACCACCTGCTGCAGCGCGTTGAAGGTGGCGTCGACCGCGCCGTCGCCGCCGGCGACCGCCTCGACCTTCTCGCCGTCGATCTCGACCGCCAGCGACGCGGTCGGGCGGGTGCCCATGCCGGTGGCCACCGTCAGAGCCAGCAGCTTCATGCGGTCCTGGGCGCGCACCACCTCGTCGTCGACCAGGGCGACGATGTCCTCGTCGAAGACGGTCTTCTTGCGGTCGGCCAGGTCCTTGAAGCGGCGGAAGGCGTCGTTCAGCTGGTTGTCGCCCAGGCTGTAGCCCAGGCTGGCCAGCTTGTCGCGGAAGGCGGCGCGGCCGGAATGCTTGCCCAGCACCAGCGAGTTGGTCGCCCAGCCCACGGATTCCGGCGTCATAATCTCGTAGGTGGTCTTGTCCTTCAGCACGCCGTCCTGGTGGATGCCGGACTCATGGGCGAAGGCGTTGCGGCCGACGATCGCCTTGTTCGGCTGCACGTCGAAGCCGGTGATGGTGGCCAGCAGGCGGCTGGTCTTCAGGATGTTGGTCGTGACGATGTTGGTCGAGTACGGCATGACGTCGGCGCGGGTGCGCAGCGCCATGGCCACCTCTTCCAGGCTGGCATTGCCGGCGCGCTCGCCGATGCCGTTGATGGTGGCCTCCACCTGGCGGGCGCCGGCATCCAGCGCGGCCAGGGTGTTGGCCACCGCCAGGCCCAGGTCATCGTGGTTGTGGGTCGACAGGATCACCCCATCCGCGCCCGGCACGCGCTCGCGCAGCATGGCGAAGATGCGCGCCATGTCGGCCGGCACGGCATAGCCCACGGTGTCGGGGATGTTGATCGTGGTGGCGCCCGCCTTGATCGCGGTCTCGACGCAGCGGCACAGGAAGTCCGGGTCGGTGCGGCTGCCATCCTCGGCCGACCATTCGACGTCGGCGACATGGTTGCGGGCCAGCTCGACGGACTTCTGGATGGCCTCCAGCACCTCTTCCGGGCTCATGCGCAGCTTGACGCGCATATGCAGGTCGGAGGTCGACAGGAAGATATGGATGCGCTGGCGGGCGGCGGCCTTCACCGCCTCGACCGCGCGCAGGATGTCGCCGGGGGCCGAGCGCGACAGGCCGCAGACCACCGGGCCGTCCTTGGCGAAGCGCTGGGCGATGGACTGCACGCTCTCGAAATCGCCCTGGCTGGCGATGGGGAAGCCGGCCTCCATGACGTCGATGCCCAGCTCGTGCAGGGCCTCGGCCATGCGCAGCTTCTCCTCCAGGTTCATGGAGAAGCCGGGCGACTGCTCGCCATCGCGCAGAGTGGTGTCGAAGACGATGACCCGCTTGTCGTCGATGGTGCCGAAGCTGGGATGGATGATGGCCATGAGGGGCGTTCCTTCGTTCTGACTCTACCGTTCCGTCACAAGCGCGCGCGGCGCCAGGGGTTCCCCCTGAGCGATGCCGGCCTGGTCAGCCGGGCGTCACGCCCAGGGGCGGCTAAGTCGAAGGAGAAGGAGGCCGGTGAGCGCGCGCAGGCCAGCAGCGGCGGAGCCGTTCTGCAGACCGGAGATGCGCGCGGGGGCGTTCATAGGGCGGAGGTTAGACATTGGGCGGGGACAGAAGCAAGGGGGCAGAGGCAGGCCAGGAGAATGAATTCCCCTGGACCCCTTCTTTTTTCTGTCAGGCTGCCGCCGTCCGGTGGCGAGGCGGGCCGCGAAAGCCCTGCAACAGGGCGACCTGTGACCGAGTGATTAAATTATAAAATGGCGGCCCGCCTGGACACATTCGCGACGCGCGTTGGTCGGCGCTGGTCTGCCCATGGCCGATGAACAGAAAAAAGATGGGGGCTTGGGGGAATTCATTCCCCCAACCTTGGTCTGTCTTCGCTTCAGCCCTGCTGCGGCGGATGCACCGTCAGCCAATGCTTCGCGATCTCCTCCCGCGTCGCCACCCAGACGTCGTCGCGCCTGGCGACGTGGTCCATGAACCGCGCCAGCGCCGCGGCCCGCGCCGGGCGGCCGACCAGGCGGCAGTGCAGGCCGACGCTCATCATCTTCGGCGCCGTCTCGCCTTCCTTCATCAGGAAGTCGAAGGCGTCGGTCAGGTGCTGCTCGAAGCCGTCGTTGCTGGTGAAGCCCGGGGGCACCGCGAACTTCATGTCGTTGTTGTCGAGGGTATAGGGGATCACCAGCAGCGGCTTGCCGTGGACCGGGACATAGTAGGGCAGGTCGTCGTCATAGGCGTCGCTGTCGTAGAGGAAGCCGCCATGCTCGGCGACCAGGCGGCGGGTCTGCTCGCTGATGCGGCCGGTGTACCAGCCGACGGGCGGGCGGCCGGTCAGGCGGTCGATGGTGGCGACGGTCTCGGCGATATGGGCGCGCTCGGTGGCCTCGTCGACATGCTGGTAGTTGATCCAGCGCCAGCCATGGCTGGCCACCTCGTGCCCGGCCTCGACGAAGGCGCGGGCGGCGGTGGGGTTCAGCTCGAGCGCGCGGCCGACGCCATAGACGGTCAGCTTCATGTTCCGCTCGGCGAAGAGGCGGAGGATGCGCCAGACGCCGGCGCGGGCGCCGTAGTCGAACTGGCTTTCCTTGCCGATGTCGCGCATCCCCAGCACCGGGTTGCCGCCCGGGGTCTCGTTGAGAAAGACCTCGCTGCCGGCATCGCCGTTGAGGACGGTGTTCTCGCCGCCCTCCTCGTAGTTCAGCACGAAGGACAGGGCCAGCTTCGCGCCACCCGGCCATTGCGGGTTCGGGGGCGTCGGGCCGTAGCCCAGGAAGTCGCGCGGATAGCCGCTGTCGGGGGCGAGCTTGCTCATGCGTCAAGCCTGCCGCGCCCCCGCCGGCGCGGTCAATCGGAGGCTGCTACTTCTTCGGCGGATGCACCAGCGATTGGATGAAGGCCAGCTTCGCCACCACCGCCGGCGACAGCACGAAAGGATAGAGGTCGGGCGTGCCCATGCAGCGGTTCAGGCTGTTCACCGCCGCCGTCAGCGGCACCCAGGCCTCCATCACCGGCTCGATGCTGGTGGCGCGGTAGGGATCGAAATCGACCTCGGCGGTCAGCTCGTCGCGGCGGTCCACGCCAGGATCGATGCCGATGCCGAAGGCCCGCGCCATCTCCAGCGTGTCGACGATGTGCAGGTAATGCGCCCAGGTCTCGGCGAAATCCTCCCAGGGGTGGGCGGTGGCATAGGTGCTGACGAAATTCTCCTGCCAGTCCTCCGGCGCGCCCTGGTCGTAATGGCGCTGCAGGGCGGCGCCGTAATCCTGGCTGTCGTCGCCGAAGACGGCGCGGCATTCCTCCAGCCTGCCGCCATCGCGCACCAGCCGGTCCCAGAAGTAATGGCCCGATTCATGGCGGAAATGGCCGAGCAGGGTGCGATAGGGCTCGCCCATGGCGGTGCGGCGGCGGGTGCGCTCGGCATCGTCCGCCTCGGCCAGCGCCAGGGTGATCAGCCCGTTGTCATGGCCGGTCATCACCTTCTGGCTGCCATCCGGTGCATCGGCCAGGAAGTCGAAGGCCAGGCCGTTCTCGGGGTCTTGCGTGCGGTCGGCCAGCGGTAGGCCAAGGCGCAGGAAGCTGTACATGGCGCGGCGCTTGGCCACCTCGATCTTGCGCCACTGCGCCAGGTTGGCGGCATCCGACAGGTCGGGGATCGTGCGGTTGTGCCGGCAGGCCAGGCAGAAGCGGTCCTCGCTCTCCGCCGGGACCAGCCAGTTGCAGGCCTCGTGCCGCGCATTGTCGCAGAAGCGCTGCGGCTGGTCCGGCGCGGCGCGCGGTCGCCAGAGCTGGTCGACGGCGGCGCTGATGCCAGCCTCGGCCGCCGGCGCGGCGCCCACCGCCTGGGCCGGCGCGGCCTCCGGCGTGGCGGGGGCCGCGACGCCTGTCCCCTCCCCTTCGGCTGCCTCGACCGGGTCGAGCGCGGTCAGCCGGTTGCGCCCGGGCAGGTAGCCCAGCGTGGCGCCGCAGCGCACGCATTGCGTGTTCTCGAAGTAGAGAAGCTGGCCGCAGACCTCGCAACCGAAGAGGCGCATGGTATCCCCGCTGTGCTGGAGCGATGCAGCAACGGGCCGCGCGGGCGCAGGTTGCAGCCCGCTCAGCGCGGGACCGGCGAGCAGATCTCCACCAGGCAGCCATTCAGGTCGCGGACATGCCCGACCACCTGGCCCCAGGGTTTCTGCGCCGGCGGGGTGACGCCGGTCGCCCCGGCGGCGATGGCGAGGGCATAGGCGGCCGCGGGGTCGTCGGTGACGAAGGCGACCTCGAAGCCGGCGGCCGGCGCGTCGGCGCGGTTGGGGCGGATCTCGGCGCCGTTCAGCGCGGCCATCTCCTCGCCGGCGAAAGCCAGCGTGGTGGCGCCGGTCTCCAGCTCGCCATAAAGGCCGCTCTCATGCAGGAAGCGCTGTTTCAGGCCGAAGGCGCGCTCATAGAAAGACAGCGTGGCCGGCACGTCGGCGACATAGAGGATGGTGTAGCCCAGCTGCATCGCAGCGCTCTCCCGGACATAAAAAAGGCCGGGGGAAAGAATTCCCCCGGACCCCCATCTTCTTTCTGTTCTGAAAGAAAATCAGTTCTTGGTCTTGTCGACCAGCGCGCCCTTGGTGATCCAGGGCATCATGCCGCGCAGCTTGGTGCCGACCTCCTCGATGGAATGCTCGGCCAGGCGGCGGCGGGTCGCCTTGAAGGACGCCTGGTTGACCTTGTTCTCCAGCATCCAGTCGCGGGTGAACTTGCCCGACTGGATGTCGTTCAGGACGCGCTTCATCTCGGCCTTGGTCTCGGCGGTGATGATGCGCGGGCCCGTCACGTACTCGCCATACTCAGCGGTGTTGGAGATCGAGTAGTTCATGTTGGCGATGCCGCCCTCATAGATGAGGTCGACGATCAGCTTCACTTCGTGCAGGCACTCGAAATAGGCCATCTCGGGGGCGTAGCCCGCCTCGACCAGCGTCTCGAAGCCGGCCTTGATCAGCTCGACCAGGCCGCCACAGAGCACGACCTGCTCGCCGAACAGGTCGGTCTCGCACTCTTCCTTGAAGGTCGTCTCGATGATGCCCGAGCGGCCACCGCCGACGGCCGAGGCATAGGACAGCGCGATCTCCAGCGCATTGCCCGAGGGGTTCTGGTGCACGGCCACCAGGCAGGGCACGCCGCCGCCCTTCTGGTACTCGCCGCGCACGGTGTGGCCCGGGCCCTTCGGCGCGATCATGAAGACGTCGATGTCCGAGCGCGGCTCGATCAGGTTGAAATGCACGTTCAGGCCATGCGCGAAGGCCAGCGCCGCGCCTTCCTTCATGTTGGCGTGCAGGTGGTCGCGGTACAGGTCGCCCTGGCCCTCGTCCGGGGTCAGCACCATGACCAGGTCGGCCCACTTGGCGGCCTCGGCCGGGGACAGGACCTTGAAGCCGGCGGCCTCGGCCTTCTTCTGCGAGGCGCCGGGACGCAGGCCGATCACGACATCGGCGACGCCGGAATCGCGCATGTTCATGGCATGGGCGTGGCCCTGGCTGCCGAAGCCGATGACGGCGACCTTCTTGCCCTTGATCAGGCCCACATCGGCATCACGGTCGTAATAGACGCGCATCTGGCGCACTCCCCCGGTTGGGTTTGACAATCAGGCGGCGGAAGGGGCGCTCTAACCCCTTCCGTCAAATCAGGTGGTCAGGCTCGAGGTGCCGCGGGCGATCGCCACGGCGCCGGTGCGCGACACTTCGGCCAGGCCGATCGGGCGCATCAGGTTGATGAAGGCATCCAGCTTCTCGCCGCTGCCGGTCATCTCGAAGACGAAGCTCTCGGTGGTGGCGTCGACCACGCGGGCGCGGAAGGCGTCGGCCAGGCGCAGCGCCTCCTGCCGGGCGGAGCCGCTGCCCACCACCTTGATCAGCGCCAGCTCGCGGTTCAGGTGCGGCCCTTCCAGCGTCAGGTCGGCGACCTTGTGGACGGGCACCAGCCGGTCGAGCTGCGCCTTGATCTGCTCGATCACCATCTCGGTGCCCGAGGTGACGACGGTGATGCGCGACAGGCGCCCCTCGGCGTCGACGGGGGCCACCGTCAGGCTGTCGATGTTGTAGCCGCGGCCGGAGAACAGGCCGATGACGCGGGCGAGGACGCCGGCCTCGTTCTCCACCAGCACCGCGATGGTCGCGGCGCGCTGCGTCATGTCGGAAGCGTCGGGCATGGGAAGTCCTGCGGATAGCCGTTGGGGATCGCGGTCGTCGAGGGCGGGCGGCGCGGTGCTCAGACCAGCGCCGTCCCCTCGTCGGTCACGCCCCGCCCGCCGGAGATCTGGTTGGAGGCCAGCAGCATCTCGTTGTGCGCGGCCCCCGACGGGATCATCGGGAAGACGTTCTCCTTCTCGTCGACGGCGACGTCGACGATCACCGGGCGGTCGATGGCGATCATCTCGCGGATCACCCGGTCGAGGTCGTCGGCCTTCTCGGCCCGCATGCCGACGCCGTGGAAGCTTTCCGCCAGCTTGACGAAATCGGGCAGCGCCTCGGAATAGCTCTCGGAGTAGCGGCCGCCATGCAGCAGCTCCTGCCACTGCCGCACCATGCCCATGTAGCGGTTGTTCAGGATGAACACCTTCACCGGCAGGCGGTACTGGGCGAGGGTCGCCATCTCCTGGATGTTCATCAGGATCGAGGCCTCGCCGGCGATGTCGATGCACAGCGCCTGCGGATGCGCCACCTGCACGCCCATCGCCGCCGGCAGGCCATAGCCCATGGTGCCGAGCCCGCCCGAGGTCATCCAGCGGTTCGGCTTCTCGAAGCCGAAATACTGCGCGGCCCACATCTGGTGCTGGCCGACCTCGGTGGAGATGAAGGTCTCCTTGCCGGATTCCTGGGTCAGCTCGTACAGCCGCTTCACCGCATGCTGCGGCTTGATGATGCTGCCTTCCTGCACATAGGCCAGGCACTTCCTGCCGCGCCACTCGTCGATCTGGCGCCACCACTCGGCGAGGCTGGCGCGGTCCTGCTCGGCCGGGCTCGCCTCCCAGGCGGCGATGAGGGCGCGCAGCACGGCCGCCGCGTCGCCGACGATCGGCACCTCGACCTTGACGTTCTTGTTAATGGACGAGGGGTCGATGTCGGCGTGGATCTTCAGCGAGTTCGGCGCAAAGGCGTTCAGCCGCCCGGTCACGCGGTCGTCGAAGCGGGCACCGATGTTGAACATCACGTCGCACCCATGCATGGCGAGATTCGCCTCATAGGTGCCGTGCATGCCCAGCATGCCGAGGAACTGCGGATCGCTGGCCGGATAGGCGCCGAGGCCCATCAGCGTGTTGGTGATTGGCAGGCCGGCGAGGCGCGTGAACTTCGTCAGCAGCGCCGAGGCCTCGGGCCCGGCATTGATGACGCCGCCGCCGGCATAGACCACCGGGCGCTTGGCCGACTTCAGCAGGGCGACGGCCTTGGCGATCTGCGCCGCCTCGGGCTCGACCTGCGGGCGGTAGGAGCGGTGCTCGGCCTCGGGGGCCGGCTTGTAGGCGCCCTTGCCGATCAGGATGTCCTTCGGCAGGTCGATCACCACCGGGCCCGGGCGGCCGGAGCGCGCCACGTAGAAGGCCTCGTGCACCGTCTCGGCCAGCTTGTCGATCTGCTTGACCAGGTAGTTGTGCTTGGTGGCGGGCCGGGTGATGCCGGTGGTGTCGGCCTCCTGGAAGGCGTCGTTGCCGATCAGATGGGTCGGCACCTGGCCGGTCAGGCAGACCAGCGGGATGCTGTCCAGCAGCGCGTCCACCAGGCCGGTCACCGCATTGGTGGCGCCGGGGCCCGACGTCACCAGCACGCAGCCCACCTTGCCGGTGGAGCGGGCATAGCCCTCGGCCGCATGCACCGCCGCCTGCTCGTGGCGGACCAGGATGTGGCGGATGGCGTTCTGGTTGAAGATGGCGTCGTAGATCGGAAGGACCGCGCCGCCCGGATAGCCGAAGATAACCTCTACGCCCTGTTCCTTCAGCGCGCGCAGGACGATCTCGGCACCCGTCAGGGACTGGGTGTCGGATGCGGCGGGAAGGGTGGCGGAGGACATGATGCGGCCTGGCTTCCTGGAAATGGTTGGTCGAGTGGTTGGGACTGGCCTGGGCCGGCCGGGATGCCGCATGCTGCCATGCGCCGCCCGCGGTCAGGCCGTCCGGGACCCCGATCTACGCTCGCTCTCCCGCGGCGTCAACGCGCGAACAAACAAAAGCGAAAATTTCCCGCCTTTGACTTTCTGAAAATTGCTTCAGATCCCTGACGCGCGCATGGATCGTATGCGTCTGGCGGGCAGCATCGACGCCGGGGACCAGGGTCTGGTGGCGGAACCAGGTCGCCTGCCGCTTGGTGTATTGCCCGGTGACCAGGCAGGCCCGCCGCCCGGCCTCGGCCAGGTCGATGGCGCCGTCCAGCATGGCCGAGAGCTCCGGCACGCCATGTGCGCGCATTGCCGGCAGGGCCGGGTCAAGTCCCCTCGCCCGCAGCGCCTCGACCTCGGCCACCGCGCCGCCGCCGATCATCGCCGCCCAGCGCTGCGCGATCGCGTCCCGCAGCGCGTCGCGCGGCGGGTCCAGGCGGAGCGCGGCGAAGCGCCAGGGCGCCGGCTCACCGCTCGATTCCGCCTGCCAGGCCGACAGCCCCTTCCCCGTGCCAAGCCAGACCTCATACGCCCGGGCCAGGCGCTGGCTGTCGGAGGGGCGCAGCCGCGCCGCCGTCGCCGGGTCCACGGTCGCCAGCCGGGCATGCAGCGCGGCCGGGCCCTCTTCCGCCAGCAGGCCGCGCGCCTCGTCCCGGGCTTCCTGCGGAATCGGCGGCACCTCCGCCAGCCCCTCGGCGAGAATGCGGAAATACATGCCCGTGCCGCCGCAGAGGATCGGCAGCTTGCCGGCCGCCCGCGCCGCGTCCATCTCTTCCAATGCCCGGCCGCGCCACCAGGCGGCGCTGGCGGCCTGTCCGGGGTCGCGCTCGCCATAGAGGCGGTGCGGCACCGCAGCCTGGTCCTCGGCCGAGGGCTGGGCGGTGATCAATTCCAGCCCGGCATAGACCTGCATGCTGTCGGTGTTGATCACCACGCCGCCGAAGCGCTGGGCCAGGCCCAGGGCCAGCGCCGACTTGCCGCTGGCGGTCGGTCCCGCGACGAACAGGGCGAAAGGTTGATCCGTCATGCGGCCGCGGGCATCTTCCGCCCCGCATGCAGCATGTGCTCACCCTGATCGCGCCAGCAGGCCAACTGCCGGCGTCCACCGTCACCCGCGTCCGCGACGCGCTGACCGCCCTTGGCGCCTCGCTGGGCCCGGCCGACTGGCTGGCCGAGGACAGCGCCGTCGACCTGCCCTTCGAGGGCCTGGCCGCCGAGCAGGCCGAGGCCGCCGCCCGCGCCGCGCTCGACGGCGCGGCCGTCGACACGGTGGCCCAGGCCGTGGAAGGCCGGCGCAAGCGGCTGCTGATCGCCGACATGGACAGCACCATCGTCACCAGCGAGACGCTGGACGAGCTGGCCGCCTATGCCGGCTTCGGCGAACAGGTCGCCGCCATCACCCGCCGCAGCATGAATGGCGAGATCGACTTTTCGACCGCCCTGCGCGAACGCGTCGCCATGCTGAAGGGCCTCTCCCTCGACGCGCTGGAGGCCACCTGGGCGCAGACCCATCCGATGCCGGGCGCGGCGGAGCTGGTGCGCACCATGCGCGCCAACGGCGCCCATTGCGCGCTGGCGAGCGGCGGCTTCACCTGGTTCACCGGGCGGGTCGCGGACAAGCTCGGCTTCAGCAGCCACCATGCCAATGTGCTGGAAGACGACGGCAAGGCGCTGCTCGGCACCGTCACCGAGCCGGTCTTCGACCGCGACGCCAAGCTGACGACCCTGAAGCGGCTCTGCGCCGAGCTCGGCCTGCCGCTCTCGGCGGCGGTGGCGGTCGGCGACGGCGCCAACGACCTCGCCATGATCGGCGCGGCCGGCCTCGGCGTCGCCTATCACGCCAAGCCGATCGTGGCGGCATCCGCTAGAGTGCGGGTGGATCATAACGACCTTCGGGCCCTTCTTTTCGCCCAAGGATATCGCCGCGCCGAGTTCGTCTCGTAAAGACGCGCCCCCGAAACAAGAGCATGAAAAAGGGGGCCGCGAGGCCCCCTTCCCTGTCATGGCGCGACCACCCGTTCAGCCCGGGCTGTTGCCGCGCTCCGGCGCGATGCGCAGCGGCACGAAGCGCTGGCCCTGGCCGTTCTCGATCAGCATCAGCGCGCTGGGGCGGTTCTGCCGCCGCAGCCGGGTCAGCTGCTCCTGCACCTCCTGCGGATTCGAGACGCGGTTCTGCTGCACCTCGACGATCATGTCGCCGGCGGCGATGCCGCGCTCGGCCGCGTTGCTGCCCGGCGTCACCTCGGTCACCACCACGCCGCGGGCGTCGTCGCGCAGGCTGAAACGCTCCTTGGTCTCGGCCGAGATCGAGGCGACCTTCAGCCCTAGGCCCGAGAGCTCCACCACCGCGCCGGGGCGCGAGGGCGTGGCCGCCGGGGCCGAGGCCTGCTGCGGCTCGTTCGGCAGCTCGAGCACGGTGATCTCCAGCTGGTGCTCGCGGCCGCCGCGCCAGACGGTGACCGGCGCCTTGGTGCCGACCGGCGTCTCGGCGACGATGCGCGGCAGGTTGCGCATCTCCCGCACATCCTGGTTGTTGAAGCGCAGGATGACGTCGCCGTTCTGGATGCCGGCCTTGGCGGCCGGGCCGTCCTCCTGGGCGCGGGCGACCAGGGCGCCGCGGGTGCCGCCCTGCAGGCCCAGGCTCTCGGCGATCTCGTCGGTGACCTGCTGGATGTTCACGCCGACCCAGCCGCGCCGCACCCGGCCGCCGTCGCGCAGCTGCGCCACGACGTTCTTCGCCAGGTTGGACGGGATGGCGAAGCCGATGCCGATCGAGCCGCCGGAGGGCGAGACGATGGCGGTGTTGATGCCGATCACCTCGCCGCGGACATTGAACAGCGGGCCGCCGGAATTGCCGCGGTTGATGGCGGCATCCGTCTGGATGAAGTCGTCATAGGGGCCGGCATTGATGTTGCGGCCGCGCGCCGAGACGATGCCCGAGGTGACCGAGCCGCCGAAGCCCAGCGGATTGCCGATGGCCAGCACCCAGTCGCCGACCTCGGCATGGTCGGAATCGCCGAAGGGCACCACCGGCAGCGGCTTCTCCGACTTCACCCGCAGCACGGCCAAGTCGGTGCGCGGGTCGACGCCCACCAGCTCGGCCTTCAGCGTGGTGTTGTCCTGCAGCACCACGTTGATCTCGTCGGCGCCGTCGATGACGTGGTTGTTCGTCACGATGATGCCCGAGGCGTCGATGATGAAGCCCGAGCCCTGGCTCTGCTGCCGGCGCGGCGGCTGGCCGGGGCGGGCATTGCCGCCGCCGGGCGGTCGGTTGCGCTCGAAGAAGTCGCGGAACAGCTCCTCGAAGGGGCTGCCCGGCGGGGCCTGCGGCATTTCCGGCGCATCCGGCCGGCCGCCGCGCGCCTGCATCGTCTGGCTGGTCTGGATATTGACCACGGACGGCAGCAGCCGGCGCGCCAGCGGCGCGAAGCTTTCCGGCGTGGCCGCGACCGGGGCGGGCGCTGCGTTCGGCGCCGGGGTCGGCGGCTGGGCCGGCGTGGCGGCCGGGGGCGCAGCCGGCGAAGACTGCGCCAGGGCCGCACCCCAGGGGCTCCCAGACAGGGCGAGCGGCGCCGTCAGCACGGTGGCGCTCAGAAGGAGGGTGGCGAGACGCATCGGGCAAACCTCGCTTGCAGCGAACAGGATCCGGGCGGGGGAGCCGCACGGCGATGGATCCGACATAAGGCCGCGCTGGCATGACAGGAAGGGGAGCAGCCGCCGCGGGGCCGCGAAAACCTGTGTCAAAAAGCCTCCCTGCAGCTTTCGTGACCTTTCATGACCGCCCCGCCATGCGGCGCCGGCGGGACCAGGGCGCGCGCAGCCTGCCACGCCGCCCCTTGCGATCCCACAAAGGCCAGGTTGGAAAGGCCAAGCTGGAACGACGAGGCCGGCCGGCAGGCGTCAGCGGGTCAGGAGCGTGGCGAGGCCGATGCCCACCGCGGCAACGGCCAGGCCCACCAGCCGCAGCCGCTCGGGCGGCAGGGCCAGGGTGGTGGCCAGCATGCGCCGCATCGCCTCGGGGAAGGCGGCGTAGAGCAGGCCCTCCAGCGCCAGGAAGGCGAAGGCGCCGGCGATCAGCTGCATCAGGGTCATGACAGGGGGTGGCCCGGACGGGGATCGCCCGCCCGGGCCTGTTCCTTCAGTTCGCCGGGGCCGGCGCCGGGGTCACCGGCGCGGGCGTCACCGGGGCTGGCGTCACCGGCGCAGGCGCCGCGGGCGCCGGCGTGACGGGGGCCGGCGCCGGCGCCGCGGCGGCGGCAGGCGCCGAACCCGGCGCCGCCGGCGTCACCGTCAGGCCCGGCAGCGCGGTGCCCGGCTGGCTCTGCCGGAAATACCGGAAGAATTCCGAATCCGGGGTCAGCACCAGCCGCGTCTCGCCCTCCGAGAAGGCCTGACGATAGGCCTGCATCGAGCGGTAGAAGCTGTAGAACTCCGGATCGCGCTGGAAGGCCTCGGCGAAGAGGCGGATCGCCTCCTGCTCGCCCTGGCCGCGCAGCGTGTCGGCCTGGGCCTGGCTTTCGGCCAGGATGACCGTGCGCTCGCGCTCGGCGCCGGCGCGGACGCGGGCGGCGACCTCGGCGCCCTCGGCGCGCGCCTCGCGGGCGACACGCTCGCGCTCCGACTGCATCCGCTGCAGGATCGCCTGGGTGTTCTCCTCCGGCAGGTCGGCGCGGCGGATGCGGACATCCTCCACGGCGACGCCGAAGCGCAGCGCCTCCTCGTTCACCTGGCGGCGGATCTCGGTCATGATCCGGGCGCGATCGGCCGACAGCACCGCCAGCAGGCTCTCATTGCCCAGCACGCGGCGCAGCGACGAGACCACGATCGAGGACAGCCGGGCGCGGATCCCCGCCTCCTGCGCGCCGACCGTCTGGAAGAACAGCAGCGGGTCGGTGATGCGGAAGCGGGTGAAGCTGTCCATGATCAGCCGGCGCTGGTCGCCGAGGATGACCTCCTCGCCGCCGGCGTCGAAGTCGAGCAGCCGGCGGTCGAAGCTGATCACCGTGTCGACGAAGGGCAGCTTCACATGCAGGCCGGGGTCGTTGATCACCCGCACCGGCTGGCCGAAGCGGGTCACCAGCACCTGCTCGGTCTGGTAGACGGTGAAGAGCGAGGAGGCGGCGGCCAGCAGCGCGACGGCCGCGGCGCCCCCCAGCAGCATCAGGCGGTTCATCGGGCGCCTCCCTGCGGCGCGGCGCGCGGCGTCGGCGCGGCCGGGGCCGGGTTGAGCACCTGCGGCGGCACCGGCGCGCGGGCGGCGGGCGCCGCGCCGGCCGGGCGGCCGCCATCGAGCGGCAGATAGGGCACGACGCCCTGCAGCCGGTCGTCGATCACCAGCTTCGGGTTGTGGCGCAGGATCTCTTCCATGGTCTCCAGGTAGAGGCGGCGGACGGTGACGTCCTTCGCCACCTGGTAGGCGGCCAGCACGCTGGTGAAGCGCGCGGCCTCGCCGCGGGCGCGGGCGACCTGGCTTTCCTTGAAGCCCTCGGCCTCCTGGATCATCCGCTGGCCCTCGCCGCGGGCGCGCGGGATGATGTCGTTGCGGTGCGCCTCGGCCTCGTTGCGCATGCGCTCGCGGTCGGCATTGGCGCGCTGCACGTCGCGGAAGGTGTCGATGACCTCGGCCGGCGGGTCGACCTTCAGCAGCTGCACCTGGGTCAGCTCGATGCCGGACTTGTACTGGTCCAGGATGAACTGCACGCCGGTCCGCACCCGCTGCTCGATATCGGCGCGCGCCTCGGTCAGCGCCGGCTGGATCGGCGTCTGGCCGACCACCTCGCGCATCACGCTCTCGGCCGCCGACTTGACCGTCTGGTCCGGGTTGCGGGTGTTGAACAGGTATTCGCCGGCATCGCGGATCTGCCAGAAGACGGCGAAATCGATGTCGATGATGTTCTCGTCGCCGGTCAGCATCAGGCTTTCCTCCAGCACGTCGCGGGAGGAGACCGGCCGCGTCAGCGGCGCGTCGTTGGCGGCGCGGAAGCCGATGTCGATGCGGTTGATGCGGGTGACCCGCGGCGTCGTCACGCTTTCCACCGGCCAGGGCAGGCGGTAGCGCAGGCCCGAGGGCTCGGTGCGGTTGAAGGCGCCGAAGCGCATCACCACGCCCTGCTCGTCCGGCTGCACCCGGTAGATGCCGCTGGCCGCCCAGGCCACCAGCAGGGCGGCCAGGCCCAGCCCGATCCAGCGGCCACTGCCGCCGCCCGGCGCGAATTGCCGCCACATCTCCTGGGCGCGGCGCATCGCCTCGTCCAGGTCAGGCCCGCCCGATCCGCCGCCGGGGCCGCGGCCACCGCCGCCGCCCTGAGGCGGCTGGCCCCAAGGCCCGCCGGGGCGTGGATTGCCCCATGGGCTGCCTCCTTGGCCGGATCCGCCATTCGTATTCCACGGCATCGTCTCGGTGCGCTCCCGTCTCTCTCGTGCTCCCGGCCACGACCGCTTGCGCAGGAGACGCGCATGGGCGAACAGGGCCGGACCATATGTCGCCCTGTCCAGGCCGGACGCAATGCATGAGCAAAGCGTAATCAGCGGGGGCGGGGCCGATATTGTCCGGGATGAGAGGGTTTTCAAGCGATGTCCGACACTCTGGCCGCCGCCGTGCGCCAGGCCCTGTCCGGGGTGCGCGACCCCGAGACCGGGCTGGACGTGGTCTCGAACGGCATGCTGCAGGGGCTTTCGGCCCGTGATGGCCTGGTCCAGTTCGCGCTGCAGGTGCCGCGTGAGCGCGCCCGCGCCCTCGAGCCGCTGCGCGCCGCCGCCGAGAAAGCTGCCGGCGCCGTCCCCGGGGTGCTGTCGGCCACCTGCGTCCTGACCGCCCATCGCGACGTCCGGACCGGACCGGTCCAAGGACAACATTCCCATGACCATGTCCCCGCTGCGGGTCCAGCCGGGGGTCCTGCCCCGGGGACAGCGCGGGCCACCCGGCCGACTCCCGGCCAGGGCCAGATGCTGCTGCCGGACGTCGCCGCGGTGCTGGCCGTGGCCTCCGGCAAGGGTGGCGTCGGCAAATCGACCACCGCGGTGAACCTGGCCGTGGCGCTGGCCGCCTCGGGCCTCTCCGTCGGCCTGCTGGACGCGGATATCTACGGCCCCTCGCTGCCGCAGATGCTGGGCACCAGCGCCCGCCCCCGCTCCTCCGAGGGCCGCATCCAGCCGATCGAGGCCTGGGGGCTGAAGGCCATGTCGATCGGCTTCCTGGTCGAGCAGGAGACGCCGATGATCTGGCGCGGCCCGATGGTGATGGGCGCGCTGGAGCAGATGCTGGGCCAGGTCGACTGGGGACGGCTCGACGTGCTGGTGGTCGACATGCCGCCCGGCACCGGCGACGCCCAGCTGACCATGAGCCAGCGCGTGCCGCTGGCCGGCGCCGTCATCGTCTCGACGCCGCAGGACGTGGCGCTGATCGACGCCCGCCGCGGCATCCGCATGTTCGAGAAGGTGCAGGTGCCGGTGCTGGGCCTGATCGAGAACATGTCCTTCTACTGCTGCCCGCAATGCGGCCATCGCAGCGAGCCCTTCGGCCATGGCGGGGCGCGGGCCGAGGCCGAGCGGATGGGCGTCGAATTCCTCGGCGAGCTGCCGCTGAAGCTGGAGATCCGCGAGCTCTCCGACGCCGGCACGCCCGTCGTCGGCGCCCGCCCCGACAGCCACGAGGCCGCCGCCTACCGCCAGATCGCGGCGCGCCTGCGCGAGAAGCTGGGCCAACGCCGCCCGGCCCCTGCCCCACGCTTCGTCGTGGAGTGATCGCCGTCTCGCAAGCGTGACGGTCCAGGGCCTTCCCGGGGTCAGGCGGCACGGCCAGGGTGCCGCCGCCACCCCCGGAGGAACCGCCCCCGCCATGATGCGCCGCCTGCTGTTGCCCGCGATGCTCCTGCTCGCCGCCCTTCCGGCCCGGGCCGACGACGCCACCGACGCCATCGACCGCGCCCGCCAGCTCTATGTCGCCGGCGACATGAAGGGCGCCTCGAACGAGCTGGTCTATGCGCTGCGCGAGGTCGACATGCGCCGCCGCGCGGGTTTCCAGGCCTTCTTCCCGGCGGCGCCCGAAGGCTGGACCCTGGAGCCGGCAGAGGCCGACAGCGCCGGCGCGGCGTTGGCCGCCCAGATGATGGGCGGCGGCGTCATCGTCGAGCGCCGCTACGCGCGGACCGCAGGCGAGGTCGAGGCCCACATCACCGCCCAGATCATGGCCGATTCGCCGATGGTCCAGGGGCTGGCCGCCATGGTGACCAACCCGATGATGATGCAGCCGGGCGACCGGCGGGTCCGCATCAACGGCGAGACCGCCCTGCTGCGCTTCGACGCCGAGCAGAAGTCGGGGGAGATCACCCTGGTCAGCGGCAACAGCGTCATCAAGCTGGAAGGCGAAGGACTGACGGACGCCAACTTCCTGACGGAGCTGGTGAAGCGCTTCGATCTGAGCCGGATCAGAGCGGCGAAGTAAGGCCAGGGGGAAGAATGAATTCTTCCCCCCGGACCCCCCATCATCTTTTTCTTCCAGAAAGGCCACCGCGGGGGCGGCGCGACAGCCCTTGGGCAGCATGCTAGTGCGAAGGCCGGCATGACGGGTCGAGAGTCGCTGATGAATGCTGCCTATGTTCCGCCCTATCCGCCCCGCCCGTCCGGCGCCCTCTCCACCCTGAGGATGGTGCGCGAGGCCTCGCGCAACCTGCTGGCGGTCTGGCCGGACCGCGCCTTCGAGTGGAAGCTGTTCTCCTACAAGGTCCTGCGGCGGCAGATCGTGGTCTGCAACAGCCCGGACTCCGTCCAGCACGCCTTCATCGAGCACGCCGCCAACTACCATCCGAAATCGATCGAGCAGAAGCGCGCCCTGGCGCCGCTGCTGGGCGACGGGCTGTTCATCAGCGAAGGCAAGCTGTGGAAGGAGCGCCGCCGGGTGGTGGCGCCGGTCACCCATGCCTCGCGCATGGCGGCGCTGTCGGTGGTGATGTCGGAAGCGGCGCAGGAGCAGCGCGAGGCCTGGGCCGCGCTGCCGGACGGCGGCCATGTCGACGCCCTGGAAGCCATGGCGGCGCTGACCGCCAAGATCATCTGCCTGGCGCTGTTCGGCCGCGACCTCGGCGCCCGCAACGCCCAGACGGTGGTCGAGGCCTTCACCGAGTACCAGGCCTCGATCGAGACCATCAGCCTGCTGTCGATGCTGGGCTTCGGCCAGTTGCTGCCCAACCTGCGCTGGCTGCGGGCGCGGCGCGCGACGGCGCGGATCCACGCGGTGGTCGACCGCCTGATCGCCGACATCATGCAGGGCGGCAGCGGCGGCGAGGCCTCGCTGATCCGCGCCATGGCCGAGGGCGTCGACACCACCACCGGCGAGGGCATGGGCCCGGTCGCCTTCCGCAACGAGGCCGCCACCCTGTTCATGGCGGGGCATGAGACGACGGCCAACACCCTGGCCTGGGCCTGGTTCCTGCTGTCCCAGGCGCCCGAGGTCGAGGCCCGGCTGCATGCCGAGCTGGATGCCGTGCTGCCCGCCGATCGCCCGGCGCAATGGGGCGACCTGCGCAACCTGCCCTACACCAAGGCGGTGATCGAGGAGACGATGCGGCTCTATCCGCCGGTGCCGCTGCAGGCCCGCACCGCGGTCGCCGCCGACCAGATCGGCACCCGCCCGGTCGCCGCCGGCGCCACGGTCATGGTGGTGCCCTGGCTGCTGCACCGCCACCGGCGGCTCTGGGACCGGCCGGACCATTTCCTGCCGGAACGCTGGCTGCCCGGCGGCGGCGCGCCGCCCTCGAAATACGCCTATGTCCCTTTCAGCATCGGGCCGCGCATCTGCCCCGGCCTGTCCTTCGGCCTGACCGAGGCCATCCTCTGCCTGGCCACCCTCGCCCGGCATGCCCGGCTGCGGCTGCAGCCGGGCGTCGACGTGCAGCCGGTCTGCCGGCTGACGCTGCGGCCCGGCGACAGCCTGCCGATGCAGATCTTCCGGCGGTGATCCCGCGCAAGGCCGTGCCGCCGCCCATCCCCGGCGGCTGGCGCGACTGGCTGCGCGACGCGCCGCTCGGCCTGGTCAACGGCGCGGTTCATGGCGCGCTGCGGCTGCTGCCCATCGATTCGGTCACCGCGGTGGGGTCCTGGCTGGGGCGCCGCCTGGTGCCGCGGCTGCAGGCCATGCGCCTGGCCCGGGCCGGCGAGCATATCCGCGCCCTGCGCCCCGACCTGGCGGACACCCCGGACGCCCAGGCGGCGGCGCTGCGGCGGATGGCCGGGAGCCTCGGCGCCCTGCATGCCGAATTCGCCATGCTGGAGCGGCTGGGCCCCGCCGGCCGGGTCGAGGTGGAGGGCGTGGAGGCGCTGCAGGCCGCGCGGGCCGCCGGCCGGCCGATCCTGATCGCCGGGCTGCATGTGACGAACTGGGAGGTGATGCCCGCGGCCCTGGCGCGGCTCGGCCTGCCCTGCGCGATGATCTACGCCCCGCCGCGCAACCGCTTCACCCATCGCCTGGCCATCCGGGTCCGCAGCCGGCTGGGCACGCGCTGCATCCCGCCGGATCGCCTCGCCGCCCGCGAGGCGCTGCGCGTGCTCCGCGCCGGCGAGGAGTGCATGCTGATCTTCGTCGATGAATTTTCCGGCGGCCGGGTGCAGGCGCCGCGGCTCGGGCGCGCAGCGACGCAGACCGGCAATATCGGGCTGGTCTGCCGCCTGGCGGCGACGACGGGCGCCCTGGTCTTCCCCGGCCATGTCGAAAGGCTGCCCGCAGGCCGGTTCCGCGTGGTCCTGGCGCCGCCTTCGGAGTTTTCCAGCGGCGCTCCGCTGGCGGCGCAGGTGGCCGCGCTCGAGGCCCGCCTGGCGCCGACCATCCTGCGCTTCCTGCCCGACTGGTATTTCTTGCTGTTGCTCCGCCGCGACCGGTAGCGGCGTTTCAGGGGATACGGCGCTGCTCTACCTGGCGCTTCTGGCCCATGCGGTAGCCGAGATACAGCGCGGCCACGACCAGCAGCGCGATGGCCGCGTCATGCAGCAGGAAGGTCAGCACCGCCCAGACCAGCCCGAGCACGGCGCCCACCAGCCACAGGCTGACCGACAGCGCCGCGAAGAGCAGCATCATCGGGAAGCCCAGCACCAGCAGCACGATCAGCAGCAGCCACAGCATGGCTCACCCCTTCCCCTTCTTGCGCGGCGCGGCCGGCAGCGGCCGCGGCGCCGTGGCCCGGCCGAGCGCGAAGCCGCCCACCCCCACCAGCAGCAGCAGCGCGCCCAGGTCGCCCACCAGCGCCACCGCCAGCGGCACGCCCACCAGCAGCACCGCCACGCAGATGAGGACGGCAAGCCAGCGGCGCCAGGGGAATTCGCGCAAGATTTGCCGCAGGCTGCGCCGTGCCGGCCTGCCGCCGGAACGCCCCGCCCCTC
>NZ_MLCO01000086.1 GCF_001982615.1 Teichococcus deserti
CTTATGATCGTCGGGGGCGTCAGTTGGTAATAAGCGCCGGCCCCGGCCCGGTCTCCCCGACCCTGTCTCCCCCCTGGGCTTCACGACCCGGGCGAAAGCCGTCACCCTGCGCGCCCCATCGCCAGGAGACCCTGCCCATGAGCACCGAGACCAAGATCACCGAATGGCTGGCCACCCAGCAGCAGGCCATGCTGGACGAGCTCGAGGCGATGGTGAACATCGACGGCGGCAGCTACGACAAGGCCGGCGTCGACGCGGTCGGCGCCCGGGTGAAGGCCTTCTGCGCCCGCCATGACATCCCGGTCGAGACCATCGCCGGCGCAAAGCACGGAGACTGCCTCCGCGCCACGGTCGCCGGCGGCGACGCGACCGCCAGCGGCAATGCCCGCCAGACCATCGTGCTGATGGGCCACCGCGACACCGTCTTCCCCAAGGGCGAGCCGGAGCGCCGCCCCTTCAAGGTCGAGAACGGCATCGCCACCGGCCCCGGCGTCTGCGACATGAAGGCCGGGCTGGTGCAGAACCTGTTCGTCATGGCCGCCTTCGCCCGGTTCGGCGGCGCCCCCGGTCCGATCGTCGGCCTGTTCACCGGCGACGAGGAAATCGGCTCCCCCGAAGGCCGCCCGGTCATCGAGGCGACCGCCCGCACCGCCCGCGTGGTGTTCAATTCCGAGCCCGGCCGCCCGTCGGGCGCCGTCGTCACCGGCCGCAAGGGCGGCGTCTTCATGGTGATGGACATCGAGGGCAAGGCAGCCCATTCCGGCGGCAACTTCGAGGCCGGCATCAGCGCCATCGAGGAGCTGGCCCGCAAGATCCAGGCGATCCACGCGCTGACCGACATCCCCCGCGGCATCACGCTGAATGTCGGCCTGGTCTCCGGCGGCCAGTCGGTGAACACGGTGGCCCCCTGGGCGCAGGGCCAGATCGACCTGCGCTACATCCATCCCGAGGACCGCGACGACATCATGGGCCGCATCCACGCCATCGTGAACAAGGCCCATGTCCCCGGCACCCGCGCGACGCTGACCATCCGCGGCGAGTTCCTGCCGCTGGCGCAGAACCCCGGCACCGACGCCGTCTTCGGCCTGTACAAGGCAGCCGCGGCCGAGAGCGGCTTCGAGACCATGGGCGAGTTCGCCGGCGGCTGCGCCGACAGCGGCTTCACGGCGGCGGTGGGGGCGCCCACCCTCTGCGCCGTCGGCCCGGTCGGCGGCAAGGCGCATAGCCCGGAGGAATACCTGGAAGTCGCGTCCTTCGTGCCGCGGGCGCAGGCCCTGGCACGGGCTATCCTGAAGCTGGATTCGGCGGGGATCTGAAGAGAAGACAGGCGGAAGGCTGGGGGGATGAATTCCCCCCGCAAACGTATACGTTTGCGCCCTTCTTCCTTTTGCGGTGACTGCCGTGTCCACGTGACGACGGGACGTGAAACGGCCCCACGGCGGCGCGACCTGTGAGCCAGCGCTGATTTTATGGAATGGCGTCCCGCCAGGATGCCCTGGTGCGGCGCGTGTTGGTGCGCTGGCCTTCAAACGGCCAGTGAACAGAAAAAAGATGGGGTCCAGGGGAATTCATTCCCCTGG
>NZ_MLCO01000087.1 GCF_001982615.1 Teichococcus deserti
GGCCGACACCGCCCCGAGCCCGACCGCCCCGAGCCTGACCGCCCCAAGCCTGACCGCCCCGAGCCCGACCGCCGCCTGCCCCAGCTGGTCCTGGCAGGATGCCGCCCCGGCCGCCGCTTCGGCCGAGCGCCTGCTGCCGGAGGAGGTGCCGGTCGCCCTGACCTATGGCCGCGCCACCCAGGCGGTGATGATGGCGACCCCCGCCGACCTGGAGGATTTCGCGACCGGCTTCAGCCTGACCGAGGGGCTGGTCGCCGCGCCCGACGAGATCATCGAGCTGGAAGTCCGCCCTGGCCCCCGCGGCATCGAGCTGCGCATGGAGCTGACAGAGAACCGCCAGGCGGCGCTCGTCGAACGGCGCCGCTTCATGGCCGGGCCGGTCGGCTGCGGCTTGTGCGGGCTGGACAGCCTGGAGGCGACGCTGCGCCCGCTGCCCCCGGTGCCCGCCGGCCCGCGCCTGCCCGCCGGGGCGGTCGGCGCGGCGCTGGCCGCCATGGCCGGGCGCCAGGCGCTGCATCGCGCAACCCAGGGCGCCCATGCCGCGGGCTTCTGGCATCCGGCCGGCGGCCTGCTGGCGCTGCGCGAGGATGTCGGCCGCCACAACGCGCTGGACAAGCTGGTGGGCGCGATCCGCCGCGCCGGCCTCGATCCCGCCGAGGGCGCCGTGGTGATGACCAGCCGCGTCTCGGTCGAGCTGGTGCAGAAGACCGCGCTGCTCGGCGCCGCCATCCTGGTCGCGGTCTCGGCGCCGACGGCGCTGGCGGTGCGCAGCGCCGAGGCCTGCGGCCTGACCCTGATCGCCCGCGCCCGCGCCCCCCGCTTCGAGGTTTTCTGTCATGCGCACCGGCTGGTGCCGGGCGAGGCGCTGCCCGACGCCGCCGCCTGATTGAACCAATTCCGCGCAGAGTTTTGTCGGATCGGCGCGTCCTGCTTGCAGCCGAAGGGCAGGTTGAGGCATTTCTCCCAGATAGTGGCACAAGACACGCCCTGCCCGGTGGTGCCGCAGCCCCTGTCCGTTTCGAACGAGGCCCCGTCATGCAGCGCCGCGCCCTTCTCTCCAGCCTTGCCGCCCTGCCGGCCGGGCTGGCCCTCGGCTCCCTCGCCCGCCCTGCCGCGGCCCAGGCCAGCCTGCCCGCCGGATGGCGCCGCTTCGAGGTCACCACCCAGGTCACCCTGCCCGAGACCCCGGGGCCGGCGCAGCTCTGGCTGCCGCTGGCGCAGACCGCCGGCGGCTACCAGGCCGGGATCGACCTTCGCTGGCAGAGCGCGGCAAGTGGCGGCATCGTCCGCGACGACCGCTATGGCGCCGCGCTGCTGAAGCTGGACTGGGCCGCCGACCAGGCCGGGCCACGCAGCCTGTCGCTGGTGCAGACCATTGCCACCCGCGACCGCGACGGCGCCGCCTCTGGCCTGGCCGCCACCCGGGCCGAGCGCGCCTTCTGGCTCGAGCCGAGCGAGAGCGTGCCGGTCGACGGCATCGTCAAGGCCACCGCCGACCGCATCACCGCCGGCATCCAGGAACCCCGCGCCCGGCTGCGCGCCCTCTATGACTGGGTGGTCGACAACACGGCGCGCAACCCGGAGACGCCGGGCTGCGGCCTCGGCGATGTCCGCGGCATGCTGGAAAGCGGCAACCTCTCCGGAAAATGCGCCGATATCAACGGGCTGATGACCGGGCTGGCCCGCGCCGCCGGCTTCCCGGCGCGTGACGTCTACGGCATCCGCACGGCTGGCTCGGGCCAGTTCCGCACGCTGGGGACCACCAGCAGCGACATCTCCAAGGCGCAGCATTGCCGCACCGAGATCTACTTGGAGCAGGAAGGCTGGTTCCCGGTCGATCCGGCCGATGTCCGCAAGGTGGTGCTGGACCACAGGCTGGCGGTGGACAGCCTGGAGATCCGGGCGCTGCGCGACCGGCTGTTCGGCCATTGGGAGATGAACTGGATCGGCTTCAACAGCGCCACCGACATCGTGCTGCCGGGGGCGCTGGGGCAGCAGAAGCCGAACTTCGCCTTCCTGATGTATCCTTGCGCCTTCACCCCGGCCGGGCAGCCGGACTGCCTGGACCCGGCCAGCTTCCGCTATGCGATTTCGGCTCGTGAATTAACGGCGTGAACAGGCTTGTGGCGCAGTCTGGCCTTGGACCGCGCCGCACAAGCATGCAGCGTCGTCCTGCGAGATGATAATTAGTCGCAACCAAGTTATGACGTCGTATCCATGCGGGAATAACGCAAGGATCACTTCGCCGGCTTGCTGCTTGACTTTGCCGGGCACGGTCGACAACTGTGCCTTGTTCTTGTGCGATATGCTCCGATGAGGGAGGGCCAGATGAATATGGAACTCTCGCGGCGCGGCTTCATGAAAGCCGCCGGCGCGGGTGTTGCGGCGACATCTCTGGGGGCGATGGGCTTCGGCGGCGCCGAGGCTGCCGTCATCGCCCATGTGCGGCCGATGAAGCTGGCCAGCACCACGGAGACCCGCAACACCTGCACCTATTGCTCGGTCGCCTGCGGCATCATCATGTATTCCAAGGGTGATGTCCGGAAGGGCGAGCGCGCCGAGCTGGTGCATGTCGAGGGCGATGCCGACCACCCGACCAATCTCGGCACCCTCTGCCCCAAGGGCGCGGCGCTGAAGGATTTCGTCCGGGCCGAGACGCGGCTGCGCCAGCCGATGCACCGCCGCCCCGGCTCCGACAGGTTCGAGCCGATCTCCTGGGACGCCGCGCTGGATCGCATCGCGCGGCTGATGAAGGACGATCGCGACGCCAATTTCCTGGCGAGCAATGCCGATGGCGTGCCGGTGAACCGCTGGGCGACCACGGGCATGCTGGCGGCCTCCGCTACCACCAACGAGACGGCCTGGGCCACCTTCAAGGTGGCCAAGACCCTCGGTATCGTCGGATTCGATAACCAGGCGCGCGTCTGACACGGCCCCACGGTGTCCAGTTTGGGCCCGAGTTTTGGTCGTGGTGCGATGACGAATGCCTGGACCGATATCAAGAACACCGACCTCGTTGTCGTCATGGGCGGCAATGCGGCGGAAGCGCATCCCTGCGGCTTCAAGTGGGTCACCGAAGCCAAGGCGCATCGCGGCGCCAAGCTGATCGTCGTCGATCCGCGCTATACCCGCACGGCCTCGGTTTCGGACGTCTATGCGCCGATCCGCCAGGGCTCCGACATCACCTTCCTCAATGCGGTGATCAATTACTGCATCCAGAATGACAAGGTGCAGTGGGAGTATACCAAGGCCTATACCAACGCCGCCTTCATCGTGAAGGAAGGCTTCGGCTACGCCGACGGTCTCTTCTCGGGCTATGACGAGGAGAAGCGCGACTACGACCGTTCGAGCTGGGACTATGAGTTCGGCGAGGACGGCTTTGCGAAAGTGGACCCGACGCTGCAGCACCCCCGCTGCGTCTGGAACCTGCTGAAAGCGCATGTCGCCGCCTACACGCCCGAGCTGGTGGAGCGGATCTGCGGCACGCCGCGCCAGAAATTCCTGCAGATCGCAGGGATGATCGCCGAGTGCTCGTCGCCGACCAAGACGATGACGTCGATGTATGCGCTGGGCTGGACGCAGCATTCGCATGGCGCGCAGAACATCCGCGCCATGGCCATGCTGCAGCTGATCCTGGGCAATATCGGCGTGCGCGGCGGCGGCATGAACGCGCTGCGCGGGCATTCCAACATCCAGGGCCTGACCGATCTGGGCCTGATGTCGCACCTGCTCACCGGCTATCTGAACATGCCGACGGAGAAGGAGGTCGACTACAAGACCTACATGGCCTCGCGGCAGTTCCGCCCGCTGCGGCCGGGCCAGACCAGCTACTGGCAGAACTACTCGAAGTTCATGGTCAGCTTCCAGAAGGCCATGTGGGGCGATGCCGCCACGGCCGAGAACGACTGGTGCTACCATTACCTGTCGAAGCTCGACGTGCCGGCCTACGACATCCTGCGCATGTTCGAGCTGATGAACCAGGGCAAGGTCAACGGCTATATCTGCCAGGGCTTCAACCCGCTGCTCGCCTTCCCCAACCGCGGCAAGGTGGCCGCCGGCCTGGCGCGGCTGAAGTTCCTGATCACCATGGATCCGCTGGAGACGGAGACCGCCCGCTTCTGGGAGAACCATGGCGACTTCAACGACGTCGACACCAAGGCGATCCAGACCGAGGTGTTCCAGCTGCCGACGGTCTGCTTCGCCGAGGACCAGGGCTCGCTGACCAATTCCGGCCGCTGGCTGCAATGGTTCTGGCCGGCCGCCACGCCCCCGGGCGAGGCCAAGGCCGATACCTGGATCATGGCGCAGATCTTCCTGCGGATGCGGGAGCTGTACCGGAAGGAGGGCGGCGCCTTCCCCGACCCGATCCTCAACCTGTCCTGGCAGTACCACAATCCGGGCGAGCCGGAGCCGGAGGAGCTGGCCAAGGAGATCAACGGCCGAGCGCTGACCGACCTGCGCGATCCTGCCGATCCCTCCAGGATCCTGGTCGAGGCCGGCAAGCAGGTCGTGAATTTCTCTCAGCTGCGCGACGACGGCTCCACGATGAGCGGCTGCTGGATCTATTCCGGCTGCTTCAACGAGGCCGGCAACAACATGGCGCGCCGGGACAACCACGACCCGGACAATACGGGGGCCCATCCCAACTGGACCTTCGCCTGGCCGCTGAACCGGCGCACTTTGTACAACCGCGCCTCGGCCGACCTGGACGGCAAGCCCTGGGATCCGTCCCGCAAGCTGCTGGAATGGGATGGTGCCAAATGGGTGGGCTATGACGTGCCGGATATCGCGCCCACCGCGAAGCCGCGCGACGTCATGCCCTTCATCATGAACCAGGAAGGCGTCTCGCGGCTGTTCGCCCGCGGCATGCTGCGCGACGGTCCCTTCCCGGCGCATATGGAGCCCTTCGAAAGCCCGATCGCCAATCCGTTCAACCCGAAGATGCGCGGCAATCCCGTCGGCCGCATCTTCGAAAGCGACGTGGCGCAGTTCGGCACTTCCGAGGAGTTCCCCTACGCCGCCACCTCGTACCGGCTGACCGAGCACTTCCACTACTGGACCAAGCACAACCGGGTGAATGCAGCGCTGCAGCCGGAATTCTTCGTCGAGCTCTCCGAGGAGCTGGCGCGGGAGAAGGGCATCGCCGGCGGCAGCTGGGTGCGCGTCTGGTCGAAGCGCGGCTCGGTGCGCGCCAAGGCCGTGGTGACCAAGCGGATCCGGCCGCTGATCTGCGACGGCAAGACCGTGCATGTCATCGGCATCCCGCTGCATTGGGGCTTCGTCGGCGCGGCCAGGAAGGGCTTCGGCCCGAACTCGCTGAGCCCCTTCGTGGGCGAGGCGAATATCGAGACGCCCGGCTACAAGGCCTTCCTGGTCAATATCGAGCCCAGCACCGCCCCCCGGGGCGGGGTGGTGGCGTGAGGGGAGTGGCATGAGCATGGCCAACGGACCCGACAGCCCGCGCACCGCGGTCAGCAATCCGCCGGTGCAGCCCATGGCCAGCAATCTCGGCGCCGGCGACCTGATCCGTCGCTCGGCGACGAGCGACCTGCCGCCGCCGACCCGGCAGCTGACGCCGGTGGCCAAGCTGATCGATGTCTCCAAATGCATCGGCTGCAAGGCCTGCCAGTCGGCCTGCATCGAGTGGAACGACACCCTTCCGGCGGTCGGCGAGAATGTGGGCGTCTATGAGAACCCGCATGACCTGACCGAGAACATGTTCACCCTGATGCGCTTCACGGAATGGGTGAACCCGGCGACCGACAGTCTGGAATGGCTGATCCGCAAGGATGGCTGCATGCATTGCGCCGATCCGGGCTGCCTGAAGGCCTGCCCGGCGCCCGGCGCCATCGTGCAGTATTCCAACGGCATCGTCGACTTCATCCACGAGAACTGCATCGGCTGCGGCTATTGCGTGAAGGGCTGCCCCTTCAACATCCCGCGCATCTCCAAGGCTGATCACCGCTCCTACAAGTGCACCCTCTGCTCCGACCGCGTGGCGGTGGGCCAGGGCCCGGCCTGCGCCAAGGCCTGCCCGACCCAGGCCATCGTCTTCGGCACCAAGGAGGACATGAAGAAGCACGCCGAGGGCCGTATCGCCGACCTGAAGTCGCGCGGCTACAGCCAGGCCGGGCTCTACGACCCGCCCGGCGTCGGCGGCACCCATGTCATGTATGTGCTGCACCATGCCGACAAGCCGCAGATCTATGCCGGCCTGCCGGAGAACCCCTCGATCTCGCCGCTGGTGCAGAGCTGGAAGGGCGTGACCAAGTATGTCGGCATGGCGGCGATGAGCATGCTGGCCGTCGGCAGCGTCATCCACGGCGTCTTCGGCCGCGCCAACCGCGTCTCGCGCGAGGAGGAGGAGGAGGCCGAGCGCCTGGTGGAGCAGGGCGACGAGACCCCGCCGCATGACCCGCGGGAGCGCCGCCCATGAGCAGCAGCGCCGCCAAGCCCCCCGCCAAGCCGCGGCTGGTCTATGCCCAGCCCGGCGACGCGGTGGAGCCGGGCAAGCCCGTCACCGTCAGCCGCTACGGCCCGCTGGCGCGGCTCAACCACTGGATCACCGCCGGCAGCCTGATCCTGCTGGCGGTCTCCGGCCTGGCGCTGTTCACCCCCTCGCTCTACTTCCTGACCGAGCTTTTTGGCGGCGGGCAGAACACGCGGGCGCTGCATCCCTGGATCGGCGTCGTGCTCTTCGTCAGCTTCTTCGTCTTCTTCCTGCAGCTCTGGCGCGCCAACCTGCCGGAGAAGGTGGACGTGGTGTGGCTGTCGAAGATTAAGGACGTCGTCGGCGGCCATGAGGAGAACCTGCCCGAGCTCGGCAAATACAATGCGGGGCAGAAATTCATCTTCTGGGGCATGGTGGCGCTGATCCTGCTGCTGATCGCCACCGGCGTGATGATCTGGGAGCAGTATTTCGCCACCTATTTCGGCATCCCGCTGCGCCGCGTCGCCGTGCTGGTGCATTCCATCGCGGCGGTGCTGATCATCTGCATCTTCATCCTGCATGTCTATGCGGCGATCTGGACCCGCGGCACGCTGCGCGCCATGACCCGCGGCACCGTCACCGGCGGCTGGGCCTGGCGGCACCACCGCAAGTGGCTGCGCGAGCTCGCCGGCCTGCGCCGCGCCGAGACGCGCAAGACCGGTCCGGCCGAATAAGTCCGGATCACCGCAACAGGGCGTGGCCGGTGCGGCCCGCGAGGTGAGCATGTCCGCATTCCAAGGGATACAGCCCGATCCTTCGATGATCGGGCGGCTGGTGAAACCGGCCTTCTGCCTGGTGCCCGATCCGGCGCCGCTCTTCGCGGCCCGGGCGGCGCGCTTCCGGGCGCTGGCGCCGGGCCATGACCTGGCACCCTACCTGTCCTTCCTGGCGGGCCTCTGCGAGGCGCAGGCCGCCCTGGCCGCCGCGCTGCCGCCCCTGGCGCCGCCGCCGGCCGGGCAACTGCAACGGGCGCGCGACAACACCATGCCGCCGCTCGACCGCGCCGGCATCGCGGAAGACCCGGTGCTGGCGGAGACGGCGCGCCGCTTCCTCGACGCCATCGGCGACCTCGACATGCCGGCCCCGGCCGCCGCCGCGCTCGACGACCTGCGCCGCAGCGACGGCGCGGAGCTGAAGAGAATGCTGGCGAATGTGCTGGCGGATGCGATGCCGGCGGAGACGCTGCCGCAGCATCTGTTCCTGGCCGCCGCGGTGCAGCTGCACATGGCGCGGGCCGCCGCCACGCTGGACGCCAAGGCGCTGCTGCCCCTGGCCCCCGGCGTCTGCCCGGTCTGCGGCGGGCCGCCGGTCGCCTCCATGGTGGTCGGCCGCCAGGGGGCGGAGGGCGCGCGCTACGCCGCCTGCGCCTGCTGCAACAGCCAGTGGAACGAGGTGCGCATCAAGTGCCTGGCCTGCGGCAGCACCAAGGGCGTCGGCTACCAGTCGCCCGAGGGCGAGGAGATGCCGGTGGTCAAGGCCGAATGCTGCGACAGCTGCCAGTCCTGGGTGAAGATCTTCTACCAGGACAAGAACCCGTCGCTGGAGACGGTGGCCGACGACGTGGCCAGCCTCGGCCTCGACCTGATGATGCAGCCGACGAAGTATCGCCGCGCCGGCTTCGATCCCTTCCTGGTCGGGTATTGAGCGGATGTCGGCCGATCTGCGCGCCCTGCCTTCGGTCGACCGGCTGCTGGGCGAGGCCGCCCCGCTGATCGAGGCGCATGGCCGGGTGGCGACCACCCAGGCCTTGCGCCACACGCTGCAGGAGGTGCGCGACCACCGCCCCGATCCCCTGCCCGATGGCGCCGCGCTGATCGCCGCCGCCACGGCGCGGTTGGAGAAAGCCGCACGCCCTGGGCTGCGGCCGCTGTTCAACCTGACGGGCACGGTGCTGCACACCAATCTCGGCCGCGCGCTGCTGGCGGAAGCCGCGATCGAGGCCGCGACGGCCGCCATGCGCGACGCCGTGGCCCTCGAATTCGATCTCGACACCGGCCGCCGCGGCGAGCGGGATTCGCACCTTCGCGGGCTGCTCTGCGAGCTGACCGGCGCCGAGGATGCGACGGTGGTCAACAACAACGCCGCCGCCGTGCTGATCGCGCTGAACACGCTGGGCGCCGGGCGCGAGGCGGTGGTCTCCCGCGGCGAGCTGATCGAGATCGGCGGTGCCTTCCGCATGCCCGACATCATGGCCCGCGCTGGCGTCAGGCTGGTCGAGGTCGGCACCACAAACCGCACCCATCCCAGGGACTATCTCGGCGCCGTCACCCCGGAGACCGGGCTGATCCTGAAGGTGCACACCTCGAACTACCGCATCGAGGGCTTCACCGCGGAAGTCTCCGGCAGCGCGCTGGCAAAGATCGCATCCGACAAGAAAGTGCCGCTGCTGAACGACCTGGGGTCGGGCACGCTGGTCGATCTTTCGCGCTACGGGCTGTCGCCGGAGCCGACGGTGCGGGAGGCGGTGGCCGAGGGCGCCGACCTGGTGACCTTCTCCGGCGACAAGCTGCTGGGCGGGCCGCAGGCGGGCTTCATCCTCGGCCGGCGCGAGCTGATCGCCGCCATCAACCGCAACCCGATGAAGCGGGCGCTGCGGCTCGACAAGATCCGGCTGGCGGCGCTGGAGGCGACGCTGCGCCTCTACCGCGACCCCGACCGGCTGGCCGAGCGGCTGCCGACCCTGGCGCTGCTGGCCCGGCCGCAGGCGGCGATCGAGGAACAGGCGCGACGTCTGGCGCCCCTCGTCGCCGCGACGCTGCCCGCCGGCTTCGCGGCCAGCGCAGAGGAATGCCGCAGCCAGATCGGCTCGGGTGCCCTGCCGCTGGAGACGCTGCCGAGCTTCGCGCTGCGCATCGCCGGTCCCGGCGGCCATGCGCTGGAGGCGCTGCAGGCGGCGCTGCGCGACCTGCCGCGGCCGGTCGTCGGGCGGCTGCAGGAGGGGGCGCTGCTGCTCGACCTGCGCTGCCTGACCGAGGACGCGGCCTTCGTCGAGAACCTGGCGGCGCTGGACCATGCTGCGCTGGCTTGAAAAGCTGCGCCCGCGGCCGCCCGCCGCGGATCCGATGGAGGAAGCGCTGGCCGCCTTCCGCGCCGGCGACCATGCGACGGCGCTGGCAGTGTGGGAGCCGCTGGCCCGCGCCGGCGATGCCCGCGCCCAGGCCAATATCGGCGCCTGCTTCGCGGAAGGCCTGGGCGTCGCCCGCGACCCGTCCCTGGCCGAGCGCTGGCTGCAGCTCTCCGCCGCCGCCGGCCATGCGGCGGGGCAGCGCAACCTGGCCGCGCTCTACCTGCAGGGCGGTGGCGACATCGCGGCCGATCCTGCCCGGGCGCAGCAGCTCTACCGCGCCGCCGCTGAGCAGGGCGACGCCCTGGCCCAGGACATGCTGAGCTGGCTGCTGCTGGAAGGTGATCTTCTGCCCGCCGACCCGGTCGAGGCGATGCGCTGGGCGCTCCCCGCGGCGCGCGCCGGCGTCGCGGCCTCGATGACGCGGATCGGCATGCTGCACCACCACGCGCTGGGGGTGGAGCGCGACGTGGCGCTCGCCGCCGCCTGGTGGCGCGCCGGCGCGACGCGCGGCGATGCCGATGGCGCCGCCATGCTGGGGGCGGCGCATCAACTGGGCGCAGGCGTGGCGCGCGGCCCGGCGCTGGCGCTGGAATGGCTGCTGCGCGCCGAGGCCGGCGGCAGCGCCCTGGCCCAGCCTTTCTTCGCCGCCGTCCGCGCCGCGCTTTCGCCCGAGGCCCGGCAGGCCGCCGCCGAAGCCGCCCGGACGACGCCCGAACCCGCGGAGCTTCCCGCATGATCATCGGCACCGCCGGCCATATCGACCATGGCAAGACCGCGCTGGTGAAGGCGCTGACCGGCATCGACACCGACCGCCTGAAGGAAGAGAAGGCGCGGGGCATCACCGTCGACCTGGGCTTCGCCTATCTGCCGGGCGAGACGGGGGTGCTGGGCTTCGTCGACGTTCCCGGCCATGAGCGCTTCGTCCACACCATGCTGGCCGGCGCCAGCGGCATCGATTTCGCGCTTCTGGTGGTCGCCGCCGATGACGGGGTGATGCCGCAGACGCGCGAGCATCTGGCGATCCTCGACCTGCTCGGCCTGACCCGCGGGCTGGTGGCGCTGAGCAAGGCGGACCTGGCGGATGCCGCCCGCCGCGAGGCGGTTGCCGCCGAAATCCGCGCCCTGCTGGAAGGCACGGGCCTCGAGGGCGCGCCGATCCTGCCGGTCTCGACCCCCAGCGGCGAGAATATCGACACCCTGAAAGCCGCGCTGCAGCAGGCGGCCGGCGAGACGGCGGCGCGCGCGGCCTCCGGCGCCTTCCGCCTCTCGGTCGACCGCAGCTTTTCGCTCTCCGGCGCCGGCACGGTGGTGACCGGGACGGTGTTGTCGGGGCGCGTCGCGGTGGGCGACAGCGTCACCGTCAGCCCCAGCGGCCTGGCCGCCCGGGTGCGCTCCATCCATGCGCAGAACCGTCCGGCGCAGGAAGGCCTGGCCGGCCAGCGCTGCGCCCTGAACCTGGCGGGCGAGGCGATCACCAAGGAAGCCATCGCCCGCGGCGACATGGTCCTGGCCCCTGCCCTGCACGCGCCGACCGACCGCATCGACGCCCGCTTCCGGGTGCTGGCCAGCGAGCCGAAGCCGCTCGGCACCTGGTTTCCGGCGCGGCTGCATGCCGGCAGCACCGAGGTCGGCGCCCGGCTGGTGCCGCTGGAAGGGCCGCTGGCGCCAGGGGGGGGCGGCTGGGTGCAGCTGGTGCTCGACCGCGCCATCGCGACGGCGGCGGGCGACCGCTTCGTGCTGCGCGACGTCTCCGCCCAGCGCACCATCGGCGGCGGCGTCTTCGCCGATCTGCGGCCGCCCGCGCGGAAACGCGGCACGCCGGAGCGGCTGGCCGTGCTGCAGGCCCTGGCGCTGCCGGCGCCGGCCGCGCGCTTCCGCGCCCTGCTGGAGCTGCCGCCCTTCCTGGTCGAGCTCCGCGGCTTCGCCCGCGACCAGGCGCTGGGCGCCGGGGACGCCGCCGCGCTGACCGCGGCGGCCGACGTCGTCACCCTGGAGGCGGCGGGGCTGGTCCAGGCCATGTCCGCGTCGCGCTGGACGGCCTTTGCGGAAGGCATCGCCGCGGCGCTGGCCGCCTATCACGAGGAGCATCCGGACCAGCAGGGCATCGGCCGCGAGCGGCTGCGGCTGCTGGCCACGCCGCGCCTGCCCGCCGCCGCCTTCCGTGTCGCCCTCGACCGCCTGGCCGGGGCGGGCCTCCTGGTCGCCGAAGGGTCCTTCCTGCGCCTGCCCGGCCATGAGCTGCGCCTCGATCCGGCCGATGAGGCAATCTGGGAAAAGGTGGCGCCGGCGCTCGCCGGCGGGGCTCGCTTCCGGCCGCCCCGCACCCGCGACCTTGCTCAGACGTTCGAGCTGGCCGAGCCCGAGATGCGCCGCCTGCTGAAGGCCTGCGCCCGCCAGGGCCGCATCGACCAGGTCGCCCATGACCACTTTTTCCTCAGGGCCACGGTGCTGGAGATGGTGGGCCTGGCCGTCGACTGCGGCGAAGAGGCGGAGCATGGCTGGTTCACCGCCGCCGCCTTCCGCGACCGCATGGACAATGGCCGCAAGGTGGCCATCCAGATCCTGGATTTCTTCGACCGGCACGGCGTGACCTTGCGTCGCGGCGATCTGCGGCGCATCAATCCGCATCGGCTGGATCTTTTCGGTCCCTTGCCGGCGCATGGAGGAGAGTCGTCCCCGGTGGGGCGTCCGGACTTCAAATCCGGGTGGGGCAGCGAGACTGTCCCGGGTGGGTTCGACTCCCATTCTCTTCCGCCCTCTTCCCCGACGGACCGGACCGCATGACCCTGCCCGCCGAAACCGATTTCGACGACTGGATCATCGCCACCCATGCCGAGGCCGGCGACTTCACCATGCTCTTCGTGCTGCTGGGCGTCGGCGAGACCACGGTCGAGCCCCGCCGCGCCGCCTGGCTGCATGTCATGGGCGACGAGACCCGCTGGCCCGAGATGAAGCGCCTGTTCATCGGCGCCGGCGTCGCCTGGGATGGCGTCGTCTTCTATCGCGCCGGGCGCGAAGGGTTGGTGCCGGACGACACCGCCCGTGCGCGGCTGGCGGCGCTGACCGCCAGGCTGCACGAAGACCGCAGCCTGATCCGCGATGGTTTCTTCTTCAACGCCGACGGGCTGACAATGCAGCTGGAAGAGGTGCGGCGCCACTGAAGCGCAGCGCCGCAAGCCGCTGTTCCTGAAGGATCAGCAGGCCCGGGACGGACGCGGCTGCAGCGGATCCAGCCCGCGCGCTGTGGGCGGCTGCCAGGTCGTCGACTGCTGCCCGTTGCCCTGTGGATTGGTCCCGATATAGGAGCCGCCGGTGCCGCCGCTCCAGCCGGTCGATCCGGCATTGCCTGGCGCCGTCCCGTCATTGCCCGGCTGCGGCGCGGTGCCGGGGGTGGCGCGATTGCTGGCCTCGCAGCCGGCCTGGGCCGGCGCCGGGGCGGCCCGCCCGGGTCCCGACTGGGTCCCAGTTTGCGCGCCCGACTGTGCCAAGGCCGCCGGCGCCGCGGCCAGCAGCGCCAGGATCGTGATCAGCTTCGCCTGTCGCATGACACCTGCCTCCGTGCTTCTGCAGGAAAAGCCAGGCGGGGCGGCCCGGGTTGCGCGCCGCCGCCGCTGAATCGTCCTGCCTGCCCTTCTTCGTAAGAGACTGTTCTTAAAGGATCGTGACGCCCGGCTCGCCACTGACGACGCGGCCGATGATCGCGGCCCGGGCAAAGCCCTCGGCGCGGATGCGGGCCAGCACCGCCTCGGCCGCCTCGGGCGCGACACTGAGCAGCAGCCCGCCCGAGGTCTGCGGATCGGCCAGCAGCAGCCGGCGCCAGTCCGGGCAGCCCTCCGGCAGGCGGATCGCCGCGCCATAGCTCTCCCAGTTGCGGTGCGAGGCGCCGGTGATGAAGCCGGCCCGGGCCAGCGCCTCGGCATGGGCCAGCAGCGGCAGCGCGGCCGCCTCGATCTCCAGCCGCGCGCCCGAGCCGCGCGCCAGCTCCAGCCCGTGCCCCAGGATGCCGAAGCCGGTGACATCGGTGATGCCGTGCACGGCGCTCTCGGCGGCCAGGCTGGCGCCCACCCGGTTGAGCTGCGTGGTCGAGGCGATCATCTCGGCATAGCCGCCCTCCGGCAGCTGTTCCTTCTTGATGGCCGCGGAATAGACACCGACGCCCAGCGCCTTGGTCAGGATCAGCGCGTCGCCGGCATGCGCCATGGTGTTGCGCCGCACCTGCGCCGGATGGCCCAGCCCGATCACCGCCAGGCCGTAAATCGGCTCGGGGCTGTCGATCGAATGGCCGCCGGCCACCGGAATGCCGGCCTCGGCGCAGATGGCGGCGCCGCCGGCCAGGATCTTGCGCACCTGCTCCGGCGCCAGCTTGCCCAGCGGCATGCCCAGGATGGCCAGCGCCATGATCGGCTTGCCGCCCATGGCATAGATGTCGGAAATCGCATTGGTCGCGGCGATGCGGCCGAAATCGGTGGGGTCGTCGACCATCGGCATGAAGAAGTCGGTGGTGGCCATCACCGCCAGCTCGTCGTTGACCTGCCAGACCGCGGCATCGTCCGAGGTTTCGGCGCCGACCAGCAGCTGGGAGAAAGGCCCGGCCTGCGGCTGGCCGGCCAGCAGCCCCTGCAGCACCGCCGGCGCCAGCTTGCAGCCGCAGCCGCCCCCATGCGCCAGCTCCGTCAGCCGCGGCATCGCATCCATTGGCCTGCTCCTGTCCACCCTCTGCGTCGCCCCCCAAGATGGCCGCGTGACGCTTCCGGGAAAAGCCCTGCCCGGGTGGCGGCGGCATTCCCCGCGTGGTTACATGCTCGGGATGATTCCCGCCCGCCTTCCCGCGCGATGCTGAGCTGGCTGCGCCGGCGCCGCCTGCCCGAGACGGCGCCCGAGCTGCGGCCGCCCGTGGCCCGCCGGCTGGCGGGAGATGCTGCGGGCAACCGCATCCATGCGCTGCTGGACGCCATCGGCCTGCCGTGGCGGGAGCCGCGCGGACGCCTGGCCGAGCGCCACGGCACCGGCCGGCATCCCGCCTACACCCAGACCGTCATTGCCCTGCCCACCGATCCGCCGCTGGTGCCCGGGCTGCTCTGGCCGCTCGACACCGCGGTCTGGCCGGATGCGCCGCCGGACCTGCCGCCGATCAGCTTCTCCTCCGCCTGCTGGGTCTCGCCCGATCCGGAGGAGAATATCCGCACCGCCGTCGCCGCGCTGTCCGCCGCTCTCGGCCCGGTGGAGATCGTCGCCAGCAGCGGGCTGCGCCGTGCCGAATGGCGCGACGGGGCGGCCGCCATCACCCTGACCACCTGGCGCGAGATCCTGCCGCCCCCGCGCGAGCCGAACCCGGCGCATCTGCGCGAGCCGCGCCTGGCCCAGGCCTGCCACATCGCCATCGAGACAGGGTTCCGCCGCAGCCTGTCGAAGCGCGAGCGCGACTGGCTGGCCCATGCCGTGCCGCTGGCCGAGAACCCCTCCCGCCCGGCGCCGACGCTGGAGGCGCTGCTGCGCCGCCCCGCCGCCGAGGCGATGCTGGAATTTGCCCGGCTGCCCGACCCGGCCATGGCGCCGCTGCTGGACCAGATCAGCCGGGCGCCGGCGACTGAGGCGCTGATCTTCTGCCAAGGCCAGTTCTGCCTGGTCCCCGCCGAGCGGATCGAGAATTTCTGCGTCGAGCGGCTGCTGCCGGCCAAGGGCAGTGGCGGCGCCACCCTGCTGGCACGCCTGAGCCCGGCGCGGCCTGGCTGGCTGCCGCCGGTGCTGACGCTGGCCGGCGACCCCTGCCCGGACGGGCTGACCCAGCTCGGCGAGCGGCTGGCTGCCGAATTCGCCCGCCCCTGCGAGATCAGCCCCTATGCCAATGACGTCTGACGCCCGCCTGCTGCATTTCGTGACGCATCCCGAGGTGCTGATCGACCCGGGCGTCGCCGTGCCCGACTGGCCGCTGTCCGAGCGCGGCCGCGCCCGCATGCTTCTGTCCGTCTCTGCCCCCTGGGCTGCCGATGTCGATGCGCTGTTCTGCAGCGCCGAGCGGAAGGCGCGCGACGCGGCGGAGATCCTTGCCGCAGCGCGGGGCCTCGTCCCGGTGGTTCTGGAAGAGCTCGGCGAGAACGACCGCTCGGCGACCGGCTACCTGCCGCGGGCCGAATTCGAGGCGACCGCCGACCTGTTCTTCGCCCATCCGGAGACGAGCATCCGCGGCTGGGAACGCGCGGCGGACGCCCAGGCCCGCATCCTGCGCGCCTTCGAGCAGGTGCTGGGGCTCGCCGGCAATGCCCGCCGCATCGCGGTGGTTGCGCATGGCGGCGTCGGCGCCCTGCTGCTGAGCGCCCTGTCCGGCGAGAAGATCAGCCGCGCGACCGACCAGCCCGGCGACGGCGGCGGCAACGTCTTCACCGTGTCCCTGCCGGAGCGGCAGGTTGTCGCGGGCTGGCGGCGGATCGACGCCGCCTAGCCCTGCAGCCCCTCCGCCGGTGGACGCCGCCAGGCCCAGAGCGCCGGCAGCAGCGCCGCCAGCAGCCCGGCGGCCAGGATGGCGGCGGCGAGCCCCGCCTCGGCCAGCGAGGGCGCGATGGTGATGCTGACCCGCGCCGCCCGGCCCAGGGTGCCGGCGGTTAGCGCCGCCCCCAGCCAGCCCAGCAGGAAGCCGGCGGCGGCGCCCACCCCCAGGATCACCGCCATCTCCAGCCAGACGGCCGCGAGAAGGAAACGCCGCGGTGCCCCGATGGCGCGCAGCACGGCGAATTCCTGCCGCCGCACCGCCAGCAGCCCGGCAAAGGACAAGAAGACCGCGGCGAGGACCAGCCCCGTGCTGGCCGCGGCCATGCCCGACAGCACCATCCGCAGGTCGCCGCCAATGCGGAACAGCGAGACCAGCACCTCGGCCGGGAAGAAGGCCATGGCGCCGTCGCTCCGGTAGCGCTGGCGCAGCTGATAGGCCTGGGCGATGCCGCGCGGCGCCACCATCACCGCCGGCACGCCGGGCGGGTCGACGGTCCAGGGCGGGCCAAGCGGCGCTTCTTCGGAAGCGTGGCCGTTGCCCAGGCCATGCACCTCCCAGACCGTCTCGATCGGCAGCAGCACCGCCCAGTCCCAGGGCGTGCCGGTGGGCGGCATGCGGCCGACGACGGTGAAGCCGGCCTCCTCATGCTCGTGGCCATGCGGCTCGGCATGGGCATGCGCCAACCCGTGCTGGGGGACGCCGCGCTCGCCGAGCTTCAGGGGGACGGCATGGCCGACCACGGCCTCGCCTTCGGCGGCGAAGGCGCGGCCCTCGGCCAGCGGGCGGCGGCCGCCCAGGGTCAGGAAGGCGGGGGCGACGCCGACCACCGGATGGCTGCCCCAGCGGTCGCCGAAGCCGATCGGCGACAGCCAGGCGACGTCCGTATCGGCCTGCAGCCGCTGCAGCACGGCGCCCGGCAGCAGCGGCACCACGTCGGGCTGCAGATAGATGGCGGTGAGCGTCAGCTGCGTCTGGCTGCCGGGGGCGCCGACCAGCAGGTCGAAGCCGTCGGCAGCCTGGGCGGCGCCGCGCCGCAGGCCCCGCTCCATCAGGCCGACGCCGATGCCCAGCGCGGTCGCCAGCGCCACCAGCAGCATCAGCGCCAGCACGGTGCCGCGGCGGCGACGCAGGGCGGCGCGGGCGATCGGCCAAGGGTTCATGGCCAAGGTCACTGAGTCTGCTCCAGCCGGCCTTCGACCAGCGTCGCGCGATGCGGCAGCCGGGCGGCCAGCGCCAGGTCATGGGTGGCCAGCAGCAGGGTGGCGCCCGATTCCTGCGCCACCTGCAGCAGCAGCTCGGCGGCCGCGGCGCCGGAGGCGGCATCCAGGCTGGCGGTGGGCTCGTCGGCGATCAGCACGGCGGGGGCGCGCAGCAGGGCGCGGGCGAGCGCCACGCGCTGACGCTCGCCGCGGCTCATCGCCTCGATGCGGGTGGCGGGGGACTGGATGCCGGCGCGGGCCAGCAGCGCGGCGGCACGGTCACGCAGCGCTTCCGGCGCCCGGGCATGGTCGAACCAGGCCGGCAACAGGACATTCTCCAGCGCCGTCATCCCGCCAATCAGAAAAAAGTCCTGGAAGACGAGGCCGAGATTGCCGCGGCGCCAGGTGTCGCGGGCGGCCTCGCCCTGCGCGGGAAGATTGAGCTCGCCCCAGCGGATGCTGCCCCCCGCGGGCAGCGCCAGGCCGGCCAGGGCATGCAGCAGGCTGGTCTTGCCGCTGCCCGAGGGGCCGGTCAGCGCCAGGGCCGAGCCGGCCGGCAGGTCGAAGCTGGCGCCGTCCAGGAGGCGGTGTTCCCCGCCCCCCTTCAGCGCGAAGCCGAGGCGGAGGTCGCGGCAGGCGAGCGGCAGGCCGGGCATCGAGGGGTGTCTTCGGTCAGACGGTGCGGAAGGCCGCGTCGCGCAGGCGCAGCTGGCTGACGAAGCCGGTGGCCGGGTCGGTCCAGGAGCCGCGCTCCAGCCGGCCGCGGGTCTCGATCGGGACGGTGGCATCGACCGGCGTCGCCTGGCGGCGGAGATAGACGACGACGATATCGGGCGGCCAGTCGGCATTGCTGGAGCAGAAGGGGCAGAGCGCCATCGGCTCGCGCGAGAGGACGAAGAAATCGGCCTCGGCCTTCAGCGGCGGCGCCATGAAGCCGCGCATGGCGACCTCCTGCCCGGTCAGCTTCTCGACCTCGGCGGAGAAGCGCAGCCCTTCGACGGTCCAGGCGCCGTAGAGCTGGTCGAAGCGCAAAGGCGTCGCAGCGCTGGCGGATGTCGCCACCAGCGCCCCGCCGGCGGCGAGCATCGCTCGCCGCCCCAGGAAAAAATCAGCGGCCAAGGCCGAGGGCTTCGGCCATGGCGCGGAACACCATGGTGTTGTCGACGAAGCCCTGGAAGCGCTCGCTGCCGGGGCCGGTGGCGCGCAGGATGACGTCGTCCACCGTGTGCACCGCCTGGGCATTGCTGCGCGGGATATTGCCTTCGCGCAGCAGGCCACCCGGATTGGCCTCGCGGTAGCGCTCATTGGCCATGAAGCGGTTGGCCTGGCCCTGCTGCGCGACGGCCGGCACATTCGGGCCTTCCAGATGCGGGCGGAAGGTCTCGTAGTAGTCAGGGAAGTTGGCGAAGAACACCGCCAGGCGGCGGGAGACGTCGACCCGCGGCGGATAGCCGCGCGCATCGGCCGCCGGATAGTTGGGGAAGCCGGCCTGCTCGTAGACGCCGACCTTCTCGCGCATCTCGGTGCCCGGGCGGTTGTCGTCGACCGTGCCGGTGATGCTCATGCCGTGGTTGTGGTCGGGGACGACGACGATCAGCGTGTCGTCGCGGTTCGCCGCCCAGTCCAGCGCCACCTTCAGGGCGTTGTCGAGCATGATGGTCTCGTAGACCGAGCGCTCCCAGTCCAGCGGATGGTTGAACTTGTCGATCGAGCCGCTCTCGACCATCAGGAAGAAGCCGGCCGGGTTGCGCGACAGCACCTGCAGCGCGGCGCGGGTCTGCTCGGTCAGGTCGGGCTGGTTCGGGAAGCGGCCGACCGTGCCCTGGCGCAGGTAGAAGCGGTCCAGCGCGCCGTCCATGTTGCCCAGGTTGAACAGGCCCAGCAGCCGGCGGGTGTTCGGATCGGCGGCGGCGGCGGTCATGCTCTCGGCGCTGTCGCCGAAGACATAGCCGGCCTGGCGGAAGGCGTCGATCATGTTGCGCTCGTCGGCGCGGCGCGAGCCGGGGGTCGAGCGCGGCAGGAAGGAGGCCGAGCCGCCGCCCATCACCACCTCCGGCTGCGCCGCGAGCAGCTGGTCGGTGATCGGGATATAGTCGTTGCGGCGGCGGGTATGGGCGAAGACGGCGGCCGGCGTCGCGTCCTGGATCTCGGCGGTGGTGACGATGCCGATCGACATGCCCAGCTGGCGGCGCACCAGGCTGGCGATGGTCTCGACCTTCGGGTGGTCCAGCGTGCCGCGGGCGCGCGAGGCATAGACGTTCAGCGCGTTCACCGCCGACTTGTGGCCAGTGTTGTAGGCGGCCGCCGAATTGGCGCTGTCGGTGGCGATGGAATCGCTGCCCGAGGTGCCGACGGTCGCCATCCGCGGCAGGTTGTCCATCGCCAGGGTCGAGCGGTAGCGGCCTTCCTCGATCCCGCGGGACAGGATGCGCGCCGCGGTGACATTGGCCACCGTCATGCCGTCGCCCACGAACAGGATGACGTTCTGCGCCCGGCGCTGGCCGGGGGCCGCATAGACCTCCCAGGAGACCGAGGCGGTGTTCTGCCCGTCGCTGGCCTGCAGCACGTAGCGGCCGGGGGTGGCCAGCACCGCGTCGCGCAGCACCAGGCTGGAGGCGGCCTGGCCGTCCTCGCGCTCGACGAACTCGGCCGCCTTGCCGAAGGCCTCGTCCAGCGGCTTGCCGTTCAGCGTGACCCGCAGCGCGTCGCGGGCGACGACGCCGGCGAACTCGACCTTCACGTCGAAGCGGCTGCCGGCCAGGATCTCGGCGCGGTTGATCGGGAAGATCGTCTGGGCCGAGGCGGCCCCGGGGAGCAGCCCGGCGACGAGGCCGCCCAGCAGGGCGGTGGTGGCGAGGAGACGGCGCATCGGGTCCAGATCCCTTCCGGAGGCGGCCGCAGACTAGAGCTTGCGCCGCCCCAGGCCAGTGCGTCATCGAAATTTCACGGCGCGCCGCGCAACCGGCGGGCCGTCAGCTCGCGTTCGGTTGAAACCCTCTCCGAGATTTCGGATTTTTCATCCGCCTGGCTCCGGCTATGGCCATCCGACCTTTCGCGCATGAGGCCCGACCTTGCCCCTCCCCTTCCCGACCCCTGGCCAGGCGGCGCCGCGATGAGCGTCGGCCTGCTCGCGCTGCTCGACGATGTCGCCGCTCTCGCCAAGGTCGCCGCCGCCTCGCTCGACGACATCGCCGCGCAATCGGCCAAGGCCGGCACCAAGGCGCTGGGCGTGGTGATCGACGACGCCGCCGTCACGCCGCGCTACGTCGTCGGCTTCGCAGCCACCCGCGAGCTGCCCATCGTCGGCCGCATCGCGCTGGGCTCGCTGAAGAACAAGCTGCTCTTCCTGCTGCCCGCGGCCCTGCTGCTCAGCGTCTTCGCGCCCTGGATCATCACCCCGCTGCTGATGCTGGGCGGCGCCTACCTCTGCTATGAAGGCGCGCTCAAGGTCATCGAGAGCCTGCGCGGCAAGGACCCGGCCAAGGCCGCCCCGGCCGTCACCGCCGAGAACGCCGTCGCCCTGGAAGAGCAGAAGATCAAGGGCGCCATCAAGACCGACTTCATCCTGTCGGCCGAGATCATGGCGCTCACCCTCGCCGGCCTCGCCACCCAGTCCGTGGTCATGCAGGCGGTGATCCTGGCGGTCGTCGGCATCGGCATCACCGTGCTGGTCTATGGCAGCGTCGCGCTGATCGTGAAGGCCGACGACCTGGGCGTCGCGCTGGCCGCCAATCCGCGCCCGGCCGGCACGCTGCTCGGCCTGCGCGGCCGCCCGGCGCCGGGCGATGCGACGCCGCCCTCGGGCGCCGACCAGGCGCTGCGCCCGGTCACCCAGGCGGTCGGCCGCGGCCTGGTCATCGGCATGCCGCACTTCCTGAAGATCCTCGCCATCGTCGGCACGGCGGCGATGCTCTGGGTCGGCGGCGGCATCCTGCTGCACGGCGCGGAAGTGCTCGGCTGGGCCACCCCCGCCCACCTCGTCCACGACGCATCGGCCGTCACCGGCAATGGCTTCCTCGCCTGGCTGATCACGGCCGGGCTGTCGGGCATCATCGGCATGGTCGCCGGCGCGATCCTGATGCCAGTGCTCAGCAAGATCCTGCCGCACTAGGAAAAAGGAAGGCCAGGGGAAGGAATTCCCCTGGACCCCATCTTTTTTCTGTCCGTGCTGCCGCAGGCTACAGGCCAGGGCGCTGTCCAGCAGCCAGGCGACGCGCGATTTCCTCCAGCACCGGCAGCAGATCGGCCAGCACCAGCGACCCGTCCGCCGACTGCACGGCGATCAGATGGATGCCCATCCGCCGCTCTTCCGCCAGCTCCTGGGCGAGCCGCGCGCACAGCGCCGGAAGATGCGACGGCGGCTGGCCTGCTCGAGGGCCGGCAGCTGGGCCGGGACGGTGGGCTGGCTCAGGCCCAGCTCCCCGGCGGCCGGCGAGAAGCGGCCGGTGCGCGACAGCGCCTCGACCGCCTTCATCTGCGCAATGGTGGCGCCCATCCCGGCACTCCTGCCCCGATCCGCCCCTCTTTCAGGCGGCGCCCGCGACCGGGTCGACCCGGCGCTTGGCCACGACCGTTCGGCCAAATTGATTTTTCCATCTGGTCAATCACACCGGCATAGGGCTTGCTTGTCCCAAGAAGGTTTCATTCCGGGATGACACGATGATGCGATGGCGTAACTGGCTGGCGCTCGGCGCCCTGGCCCTGGGTCCCCTGGCTTTCGGGATTGGCGCCGCCCCGCTGCGGGCCGAGCCGCTGAAGGTGGTGCTGGAGGCGGAGATCGTCACCCTCGATCCGCATTTCACCGGCGCCTATATCACCCGCACCTTCGGCTACATGGTCTTCGACACGCTGTTCGGCCCGGATTCCAAGGGCACGATGCAGCCGCAGATGGTGGACAAGTACACCACCTCGGAAGACGGGCTGACCTGGAACTTCACCCTGCGCCCGGGCCAGAGCTTCCATGACGGCGCGCCCGTCACCGGCGCCGACGTGGTCGCCTCGCTGAAGCGCTGGTTCACCCGCAGCGCGCTCGGCGGCCGCCTGGCCGCGGTGACCGACAGGCTGGAGGCGACCGGCCCCGGCAGCTTCACCCTGGTGCTGAAGGAGCGCTACGGGCTGGTGCTCGACACCCTCGGCACCACCTCCTCGCCCACGCCCTTCATCATGCCGGCGCGGATCGCGGCGACCCCGGGCGCGAGGCAGGTTTCCGAGATCGTCGGCTCCGGCCCCTTCGTCTATGACCGCGCCCGGCACCGCACCGGCGACAGCCTGTATCTGCGCCGCAACGAGGCCTACAGGCCGCGCCCCGAGCCCACCGACTTCCTGGCGGGGGCCAAGGTGGTGAAGGTCGACGGCCTCGACATCCGCGTCATCCCCGACGGCGCCACGGCCTATTCCGCGCTGCAGGCCGGCGACATCGACTACATGCAATACGCGCCCTTCGACATGCTGGCCGCCATCGAGCGCGACCGCCGGCTGCGGCTGATGAACTTCACCGGCGCGCACCGCTTCACCGGCCATTACCGCGTCAACACCGCCTCGCCGCCCTTCAACGACCCGGCCATCCGCCGCGTGCTGCTGCGCCTGGTCAACCAGACCGAGGTCATGGCCGGGCTCGGCCTCGACGGCCGCTATTCGGAGTCCTGCGCCGCCTTCTTCATCTGCGGCTCGCCCTATGAGACGCTGCAGGGCGCCGAGGCCCTGGTCGATCCCTCGATCGAGGCCGCGGCCGCGGCGCTGAAGCAGACGAAATACGCCGGCGAGCCGGTGATCGTGCTGACCGCCTCCGACCTCGAGGCGCCCAAGGTTTCCAGCCAGATCCTGGCCGACCGCCTGGCGCGGGCCGGCTTCAAGGTCGACCTGCAGGTGATGGACTGGGCCTCGGTGCTGGCCCGCCGCACCCAGCGCCAGGGCTGGAGCGTCTATGGCGTGCATGCGCTGGGCTTCGACCTGGCCTCGCCGCTGACCAATTCGGTGATCGCCTTCAACTGCACCAGCTCGCTGACCGGCGGCTTCATCTGCGACCAGCGCCTGGTGCCGCTCTACGAGGCCTTCGCCCGCGCGCCCAGCCGCGAGGCGCAGCGCGACATCGCCGGCCAGATCCAGGCCATCATCTACGAGCAGGGCCTGGGCATCCCCTTCGGCCAGTTCGCCCAGCCCGCCGCCTATCGCGCCGTGCTGGAGGGGCTGCCGAATTCGGCGATCCCGCTGTTTTGGAACGTCACCAAGAAATAAGGCCGGACCGCATGTATGACGTGATCGTGGTGGGGGCCGGCTCTGCCGGCGCCCCGCTCGCCGCCCGCCTCTCCGAGGATGCTTCCCGCCGCGTGCTGCTGCTGGAGGCAGGGCGCGATTGGCGCTCGGCGGAGGCGCCGCATGCGCTGCGCAGCGCCAATATCATCCCCTTCATGCGCGACCCGGCGCATCAGGCCGAATGGCAGTGGCCGGGGCTGGAAACCCGCCGCACCCGCGTCCAGGCGCCGCGCTTCTACTGGCGCGGCAAGACCATGGGCGGCTCCTCGACGGTGAACGCGCAGATCGCCATCCGCGGCGTGCCGGCGGCCTTCGACCATTGGGCCTCGCTGGGCTGCACCGGCTGGGCGGCCGCCGACGTGCTGCCGATCTTCGACCGCATCGAGGACGACAACGAGACCGCCGCCGGCCCAGGCATCCGCCAGGGCGGGCCGCTGCCGGTCCATCACGCGCCGCAGGCCGAATGGGGCGCGGTCGACCGCGCGCTGCGGGATTCGGCCTTGGGCCTCGGCTATCCCTGGAAGGCGGACCTGAACGCGCCCCAGGGCGAGGGCGTCGCCTGCTACCCGATCAACAGCCGCGACGGGCTGCGGGTGACCACCAATGACGGCTACCTGGAGCCCGCCCGCGGCCGCCCGAACCTCGAGATCCGCGGCGGCGCATTGGTCGAGAAGGTCCTGTTCGACGGCAAGCGCGCCCGCGGCCTGCTGGTCCGCTTCGAAGGCGAGCCCGCCGCCGTCGAGATCGCGGCGAAGGAAATCGTGCTCAGCGCCGGCGCCATCCACAGCCCGACCATCCTGATGCGCTCCGGCATCGGCCCGGCGGCGCAGCTGGCGGGCCTCGGCATCCCGGTGCTGCAGGACACCCCCGGCGTCGGCCAGGGGCTGATGGACCATCCGATCCTGCGCGCCAGCCTGCATCTGAAGCCGGAGCATGTCGCCCCTGACCCGGACAGCCGCCACACCAATTGCTGCCTGACCTACAGCTCCGGCCTCGGCGAGGGCGGCGCGCGCGACATGATCATGATCGCCTTCAACCACACCGGCTTCGTCCCCGGCGGGCCGGCGCCGGTCGGCTCGATCGGCGTCTCGGTCTATGACGCCTTCTCCCGCGGCGAGGTGCGGCTGACCTCGGCCGATCCTGCCGCCAATCCGGTGGTCGAGGAGAACATGCTGGACGATCCGCGCGACCGCCTGCGTCTGCGCGACGGGCTGCGCCGGCTGGCGAAGATCGTGGCGCGGCCGGAAGTCGCCGGCATCGCGACCGCCATCCGCTTCGGCGAGCTCGACCTGCCCTTCGCCGAAGCCGTCGCCCTGCCGGATGCCGAGCTCGACGCGCTGATGCTGGCCGAGTGCAACGACATCCAGCATGCCGCCGGCACCTGCCGCATGGCGCCGGCCAGCGACGCCATGGCGGTGGTCGACCCCGATCTGCGGGTGCATGGCGTCGAGGGGCTGCGGGTGGCCGATGCCGCCATCATGCCCACCGACTGCCGCGCCAACCTGCACTTCACCTGCGTGATGATCGGCGAGATGGCGGCCCAGCGCATGCGCGCCGCCTGACACGGCGGAAAAACCTTCCGAACGGCGCTGGCGTTCTCGCTGCAGGAGCGGGAATGCCATGCCGACCAAAGCCAGCCTGCAGCGCTATCACGAGAAACGCGACTTCAGCCGCACCGCCGAGCCGAAATCCGGCGGGCGGCGTGGCAAGCAGCCGCAGCTGGTCATCCAGAAGCACGATGCCACCCGGCTGCATTACGACCTGCGGCTGGAGCTGGACGGCACGCTGAAAAGCTGGGCCGTCACCCGCGGCCCCAGCCTGGACCCGGCCGACAAGCGGCTGGCCGTGGAGGTCGAGGACCATCCCCTCAGCTATGGCAGCTTCGAGGGCACCATCCCCAAGGGCCAGTATGGCGGCGGCACCGTGATGCTCTGGGACCGCGGCAGCTGGGAAAGCCTGGACGACGATCCGGCGAAGGCCCTGGCCGAGGGCAAGCTGAAGTTCCGCGCCCATGGCGAGCGGCTGCAGGGCGGCTGGACCCTGGTGCGGATGCGCCGCCGCGCCAGGGAGAAGCGCGACAACTGGCTGCTGATCAAGGAGAATGACGAGGCCGCCCGTCCCGGCGAGGGCGAAGCCCTGGTCGAGGCGGAGCAGACCTCCGTCGCCTCCGGCCGCAGCATGGCCGAGATCGCCGGCGCGGCGGCGGAGAAGCCGGCGGCGAAGGGGCGCGTCCTTGCCTCGCCGGGGCGGATCGCCGCGGCGCGCCAGAAGGCCGGCGCGGCGCCGCCACCCCGCGCCCCGCGCCGCTCCAGGGCCGAGGAGCGCACCGCCGCCGAGGCGCCGGTCGAGATCGGCCGCTTTGTGCCGCCGCAGCTCTGCGCCAGCGAGGACCGCGCCCCTTCCGGCGAGGCCTGGCTGCATGAGCTGAAGCTCGACGGCTACCGGCTGCAGGCGCATCTCCGCGACGGGGCCGCCATTCTTTTCACCCGCAACGGCCTCGACTGGACCGGCCGCTTCCCCGAGACCGCCGCGGCGCTGGGCAAGCTGCCGGATGCCGTGCTGGATGGCGAGCTGGTGGCGACCGATGCCGAGGGCACGCCGGATTTCGCCGCCCTGGTCGGCGCCATGGAGCAGGGCCGCACCGGGAGCCTGCGCTTCTTCGCCTTCGACCTGCTGGCCGAGGGGGCCAAGGACTGGCGCGACGCGCCGCTGACCGAGCGCAAGGCACGGCTGCAGCAGCTGCTGAAGCGGGGGCCGAAAGCGGTGGTCTATGTCGAGCATTTCGCCGCCCCCGGCGCCGCCGTGCTGCGCTCCGCCTGCCAGATGGGGCTGGAGGGGGTGGTGTCGAAACGCGCGGCCTCCCCCTACCGCGCCGGGCGCAGCGGCGACTGGGTGAAGGCCAAGTGCCGCGGCAACGACGAATTCGTCATCGGCGGCGTCGGCAAAGGGCCCAAGGGCAGCATGACCCTGCTGCTCGGCGCCTGGCGTGATGGCGGCCTGGTCTATCTCGGCCGCGTCGGCTCGGGCATTTCCGGGGCGCATGCCGCCAGCCTGGCGCGGGCGCTGAAGCCGCTGGGCCGCAAGACCTCGCCCTTCTCCGCCGGGGTCGACCCGGCCGACCGGCGCGGCGCGCAATGGGTCGAGCCGCGGCTGGTGGCCGAGGTCGACTTTGCCGGCTGGACCGGCGAGGGCCGGATCCGCCAGGCCTCCTTCAAGGGATTGCGCGAGGACAAGCCGGCCGCGGAGGTGACGCCGCCTGGCCCGCTGGCGAAGCCCGGCAAGGCGAAGCCGGCGTCGCCCGCAACAGGCGCGAGGACGGGCCCGCGGCTGAGCAATCCCGACAAGCGGCTCTGGCCGGACCCGCCGGTGACCAAGCGGCAGCTGGCCGACTACTACGCCGCCGTGGCGCCGCGGCTGCTGGCCTCTGCCGGCGGCCGCCCGGTCTCGCTGCTGCGCGCGCCGGACGGCATCGAGGGCCAGCGCTTCTTCCAGCGCCATGCCGGCCGCGGCACCTCCTCCCTGCTGCGCGAGGTGAAGGTGGAGGGCGAGCGGGAACCCTATCTGGCGCTGGACGACGCGGCCGGGCTGGCGGCGCTGGCCCAGGCGGCAGTGCTGGAGATCCATCCCTGGGGCGCCATGGCGGACGACGTCGACCGCCCCGACCGGCTGGTCTTCGACCTCGACCCCGGCGAGGGGACGGGTTTCGACGCGGTCATCGCCGCCGCGCGCGACCTGAAGACGCATCTGGAGCAGCTCGCGCTCGGCGCCTTTGTCAAGACCACCGGCGGCAAGGGGCTGCATGTGGTGGTGCCGCTGACCCCCGGCGCCGGCTGGCCGGAGGCCAAGGCCTTCTGCAAGGCGCTGTGCGACGTGCTGGCCCAGGCGAAGCCCGGCCGATACACCACGACGCTCGCCAAGAAGGCCCGCCGCGGCAGGATTTTCTTGGATTATCTGCGCAATGACCACAGCGCGACGGCGGTGGCCGCCTGGTCGCCGCGGGCGCGGCCGGGTGCCACGGTCTCCATGCCGATCGCCTGGAAGGAGCTCGGGCCGAAGCTGGACCCCAAGGCCTTCACCATCGCGACGGCGCCCGCCCGGCTGAAGCGCGCCGACCCCTGGGCGGGCTATGCCGAGGCCGCCCGGCCGCTGCCGGATCTTGGCGAAGCGTAACGCGGGGTTCCGGCGCGGCATCGCCGCGCCATCTGAAAGAAATGCTGACACGACGACTGCTGCTGGCCACGCCCGCCCTGCTGCCGCTGGCCGCCCGGGCCGAGGCCGATCCGCGCCTGGGGCCGGCGCTCGACGCCGCCGAGGCCCTGGCGCCGCTGCACAACCTGATCGTCGCCCGGAACGGCGCCGTCATCGCCGAGCGGCATTACCGCGGCCCGCCGCCCGACCGCCCGGCCAACGTCAAGTCGGTCTCGAAATCGGTGATCGCCGCGCTGGTCGGCGCTGCCATCGCCCGCGGCCATCTGGAGGGCCCCGACCAGCCCATCGCGCCGATCCTGCGCGACCGCCTGCCGGCCAATCCCGATCCACGGCTGGCCCGCATCACCATCGGCAACCTGCTGTCGATGCAGGCCGGGCTGGAGCGCACCTCCGGCGCCTATTACGGGCAATGGGTCGCCAGCCGGGACTGGGTGCGGGCGGCGCTCGCCCGGCCCTTCGTCGCCGATCCGGGCGGGCCGATGCTCTATTCCACCGGCAACACGCATCTGCTCTCGGCGATCCTGACCCGGGTGACCGGGCGCTCCACCCATGCCCTGGCGCGCGACTGGCTGGCCGGGCCGCTGGACATCGCCCTGCCGCCCTGGCCGCGCGACCCGCAGGGCATCTTCTTCGGCGGCAACGACATGCTGATGTCGCCGCGGGGTCTGTTGCGCTTCGCGGAGATGCACCGGCTGAACGGCCAGAACGTGCTGCGGCCCGACTGGATCACCGCCTGCTGGACGCCGCGCACCGCCTCCGCCTTCACCGGCGACGCCTATGGCTATGGCTGGTTCCTGCGGCCGATCGGGCAGCAGCCGCGCTTCTACGCCTGGGGCTTCGGCGGGCAAATGGCGCATGTGCTGCCGGGGCTAGGCCTGTCCATCGCCATGACCTCCGACCCCAACCAGCGCTCGGGCGGCGCCGGCGGCCATGCCCGCGCGCTGCACGAACTCGTCGAGCAGGCGATCGTGCCAGCGCTGGCCTGACGCTCACGCCTGCAGGTAGTCGATGCTGGCCAGCACGCGGGAGATGGCGCGGGCCACGGCCATCACCTTCGGCTCCTCCACCCCCATGCGGTAGGTGGTGAAAAGGCGGCCATTCTCGACCGGCGGATTGGCCGCCAGCAGGGTCATGCTGCCCTCGGCGACATAGCGGGTCGCCATCCGCATCGGCAGCAGCCCCGCGCCGATGCCCCCCGCCACCAGCTCGGCGATGACGGCGACCGAGGTGCAGGCGGACAGCCGCCGCGGCGCGATGCCGGCGGTCGCGAACCAGCCGCTGATCTGCCGGTGCATCGCCGCCGGCGGCGGGTTGGAGATCACCGGCAGGTCCCAGAGAT
>NZ_MLCO01000088.1 GCF_001982615.1 Teichococcus deserti
CCTGGCCGCGCCAGACGCCCTGATCGTCCTTCTTCAGCCCTTCGACCTGGGTGAAGCCGGCGGCCTCGATGCGGCCGCGCGCCTGCGCCTCGGTGAAGCTGTTGGCGCCGGCGGCCGGGACGCTGCCGATGGCGGGCGGCGTGTTGCGCTCGGCCGGGCGCTCGCCGGGGGTGGTGGTGGCCGGCGGGACGGCGGTGCGCTCCGGCGGGGACGGGTTGGCGCCCGGTGCCGGGGCGGCGGCGCCCTGCGCCATGGCAGCCGGGGCTGCCAGCAAGGCGACAACAAGAGCCAGGGCCGGGGTGGTGCCGCGCATCATCATTTCTCCCTTTCTTCTTGCCGCGCCGAGGTCAAGCGCAGCCTTCGGGGGGGATAACGACAGAAACGGGCAAGCGTTTACAAAGCGGGGACAAGAAAAAATGCCAGGTTTACGCTGGACCGGATTGCCTGGGGGGCCGGCGCGGGCGATCTGCTCTGGATCTCTGTTTGGCCGCAGGCCTCCGGCGTCTCGGCCGTTCCGCCATGGCCCATCAGGCTCTGACCCATCACGCAGGGCCGCATCACGACCTGGCCACCAGACCCTCGCGGAGGAGCGGCGGCATCCTTCCGGAACGCCCGCCGTCCCGGCGGCCCGATGCGCTAGCCGGGCCGGTATGCTGGGAAAATATTAACCCGGGCCGGGTTCAACTGCGCGCATGAGCGCAGCAAAACCTGCCCTGCCGCCGCAGGCCGCCACCCTCCTCCTTCCCTGGCTGCCGCGGCGACCGGAGAAGCTCCTCTTCACCCTGCTCGGCCTGCTGGTCCTCGCCAGCACCGTCGAGCTCGGCTGGCAGCTCAGCATCGCCACCGCCCTCGAGCGCGCCGCCGCCGCGGCCGAGCCCGACACGCCCCTCGGCCTGCGCCGCGCCCTGCTGGAGGCTGCGCCGCTGCTGCAGGGCGAGCGCCTGTCCATCGCCCCCGCCCCCGGCGCCAGCTACAGCCTGACCTACCGGCAGCCGCTGCACGGCCCGCTCACCCGCGCCCTCTGGGGCGCCGAGATCGCCCACCGCGCGCTGGTGCCCCCGCCACCCTAGGCAGCGGTCGCCGGGACGCGCGGACCGGGCTCAGTGGCGGCCCCGCCTCAGTGATGATAGGCGGCGGCCCCCAGCAGCCCGGTATGCGGCCGCAGCACCTGCCACATCGGCAGGCCCTGCAGATAGCCGCCGAACCGGCCCTTGGCGGCGAAGCCCCGGCGGATGGCGGCGCCATCCAGCAGCGGCCCCAGCGTCCGGCACAGCCCGCCGGCGACATAGACCCCGCCCTCGGTCAGCAGGCTGAGGGCCAGGTTGCCGGCGACCGCCCCCAGCATCTCGCAGAACAGCGTCACCGCCTGGGCGCAGACCGGCTCGCCCTTCTGTGCCCCGTCCGAGACGTCGCGCGAGCTCTCAAGCTTCAGCGCCACGCCTTCCATCTCGGCCAGGATCCGCGCCACCTCCAGCAGCCCGGGTCCGCAGACCAGCCGCTCCTGCGACACATGCCCGCCATGGAGCTTGCGCATCCGCTTCAGCAGCTCCGCCTGCAGTGCGTCCTGCGGCGCGAAGGAAGCATGCCCCCCCTCGCTCGGCAGGATCTGGAAGCGGCCGGAGGAATCCTCCTGCAGGAAGGCGACGCCGAGCCCCGTCCCCGGCCCGATCACCAGCCGCGGCCGGCGCGGCCGCGCCTCGCCCGGCTGCAGCACCACCATGTCGCGCGCCTCCAGCAGCGGGATCGCCGCCGCCTGCGCCACGAAGTCGTTGATGACCGTCAGCTTGCGCAGCCCCAGGGCGCGCTCCGCCTCCCGGATCGAGAAGCGCCACGGGCTGTTGGTGAAGGAGACAGCGTCCCCCAGCACCGGCGTCGCCACCGCCAGCACCGCCTCCTCGACCTGCCGCCCCTCCAGATAGGCCTGCGCCGCCTCGACCAGACCGGCATGCTCGGCAACCGGCAGCTTGCGTTCCGCCTCCGGCAGCCCGCCCAGCCGGCAGAGCGCGAAGCGGGCATTGGTGCCGCCTATATCGCCGATCAGGCGCAGCGGGGCGTCGGTCATCCAGGCACTCCCTCCAGAAACGCGAAAGGCCCGGCGCCACGGCGCCGGACCTCCCTGTTGTTGGGGCTCACGACCGCCGGCGCAACCGCCTCAGAACGGCAGCGTCCAGGCCTCCTGGATCAATTCCACGCCGCTGCCCTGCCGCCGCAGATGCGCGTAGCCCGGGAAATGCACATGCATCCCCGCCACCAGCATGCGGTCGGCCGCCACCATGTCGAAGGTCCGCTTGCGCGTCGCGATCGCCTGCGCCGGGTCGACGTCGAACTGCATCGTCACCTCCGGATGCGGCACCTGCACCTCAGGCACATGGATGATGTCGCCCCAGATCAGCAGCTGCTCGTCGCCGGACGCGATCCGATACCCGCTATGTCCCGGCGTATGCCCCGGCAGATGCACGGCGGTCACCCCTGGAAACACCTCCGCCCCGTCGCCGAAAGGCTTCAGCCGGTCGCGATAGGGCGCCAGCTGCGCCGGGGCGTTGGCAAAGTAGAGAACCCCCTGCTTGCTCTCGGCCGCCACCCGCGCCGCCTCCGGATCCTGCCAGTAGGCCAGCTCCGCCTCGTGCAGCCCGAGCTCCGCCTGCGGGAACAGCGCCTCGCCATGCACATCGGCCAGACCGTTGGAGTGGTCGGGGTGCATATGCGTCAGCAGCACCGTGTCGACCGCCTCGGGCGGCACATGCGCCGCCGCCAGATTGGAAAAAAGCTTCCCGGCCGTGGGCTGCATATGTGGCCCGCAGCCGGTGTCGATCAGCGCCACCCGGCCCTGCGACCAGATGAGGAACGTGTTGACCGAGCCCCGCCGCGGCGTCGGCCGGAAAGCACCGACCAGCAGCTCGGCGATCCGATCCTGCTCCATGTTCTGCAGCGCGGCATTCGACCCGTTCAGATAGCCGTCGCTCACCGCGGTGACCACGATGTCGCCGACACGCCGGTGATGCAGGCCTGGGACCTGGAACTCAGGGACAGCGACCATCGAAGCCTCCAAGACAGAAAAAAGATCGGGGGAAAGTATTCCCCCGAATCCCCCATCTATTTTTATCAGTTAAGAATAAGCCAGCTTCAAGCCAGGCTCGCGCCAGGGCAGCACCGCCAGCTTGCCCGTCGTCGACAGCGTGACATAGGCGGTCCGGAGGTCAGCGCCGCCGAAGCAGATATTCGTGGGCATCCGCTCGGGCATCTTCACCACGTCGACGATCTCGCCCCCCGGGCTCACCGTGGTGATCTCGCCCTCGACCAGCGTGGCCACCACGATATTGCCGCTCGCCGCCACCGCCAGGCTGTCGAGGCGACGGAAGCCCGGGAACTGGCAGACCAGCCGGCCACCATGCGGGCTCGGCCAGGGCGCCTTCTTCACCTGCCCCGGGCCGATGATGTCCCAGGCCCAGAGGCGGCCGGTCTCCGTCTCGGCGGCATAGACCACCTTGCCATCCGGCGACAGCCCGATGCCATTGGCCCCGCCCGGCACCGGGAAGGCGGCCTCGACGATCTTCGAGCCGTCGCTCGCCGCCCAATAGATCCCGCCATGGTCCCGGTCGCGCGCCCGCACCTTGCCCAGGTCGCTGAACCAAAAGCCGTCCTGACCGTCGAAGACGATGTCGTTCGGCCCCTTCAGCGTCACCCCATCGACATTGTCGTAGAGCCGCTTCACCGCGCCGGTCTTCGGGTCGATCGTCTCGATCCGCCCGCCGGAATAATCCGCCGACTGGCCGGAGGGCCGCAGCAGCCCGTCCTCCTCATGCCAGGAGAAGCCGCCATTGTTGCAAAGGTAGAGCAGCCCGCCGGGCCCCACGGCCAGCCCGTTGGGCGAGCCTTCCACCTTGGCCACCACGCTGCGCGTGCCATCGGCGGCGATGCGGCTGACCACCTGGGCGGCCAGCTCCACCAGCACCACCGACCCGTCCGGCATGGCCACCGGGCCTTCCGGGAAGCGCAGCCCTTCGGCCAGGATCTTCATCTCGGTCATCGGATGCCCCCCTCAGATCGCCGAAGGATGGCGCGCCAGCGCCGTCACCCGCACATCCATGTAGGGAAACAGCGGCAGGGCGGAGAGCAGCGTGTGCAGCTCATCCGCATCCGCCACGTCGAAGATCGAGATATTGGCGTAGCGCCCGGCCACCCGCCACAGCTGCGGCCATTTGCCGGCGCGCTGGATCTCCTGCGCCATCGCCTTCTCCCGCGTCTTCAGGTCGTTCGCCTGGTCCGCCGGCATGTCCGGCGGCAGCCGGACCTCCATCGCCACGTGAAACAGCATTTCCTGGCTTCCCCTCAGAACATGTCCATCAGCTTCGCATGATCGGAAAGGTCGTCGGGGACGCCCTCGAAGATCATCCGGCCGGACTTCATGACCGCGACGCGGTCGGAGACGGCGAAGGCCTCGCCGACATTCTGCTCGACCAGCAGGATCGACATGCCCAGCCGCTGCTGCAGCGCCCGGATCGGCGCCATCAGATCCTGGAAGGTCTTTGGCGCCAGCCCGATCGACGGCTCGTCCAGCAGCAGGATCGAGGGCCGCGACAGCAGCGCCCGCCCCACCGAGACCATCTGCTGCTGCCCGCCCGACAGGGTCCCGGCCCGCCGCGTCCAGAACTCGCGGATGCGCGGCAGCACCTCCAGCACTTCCTCGGTGCGCTTTTCCGCCTCGGCCCCGTCCAGCTTGGCCGACCACAGCGCGAGCTGAAAGATTTCCCGCACCACCAGCCCGGGAAACACGCCGCGCCCCTCGGGGACATAGGCGACGCCCTCGCGTGCCATGGCTTCCGGCCGCGGCTTCAGCAGCTGCCCGCGCAGCCGGATTTCGCCGGCGCTCACCGGATGCAGCCCGAACAGCGCCTTCAGCAGCGTCGACTTGCCCGCGCCGTTATGGCCCACGAGGCACAGCACCTCGCCCTGCGGCAGCGCGAAGTCGAACTGGGAAAAGACCTCGCGCCCGCCATAGCCGGCGCCGAGGCCCTTGCCGGACAGTGCCGGCGCGGTGCTGCCGCTCATGTCCGCTGCTCCCCGAAATAGATGCCGATCAGCTTGGGGTCGCGCAGGATCTCCTGCGGCGCGCCCTCGGCCAGCTTGGCGCCGCGGTCGAGGAAGGCGATCCGGTCGGCGAGCTCGGTGACGATGTCGAGGTTGTGCTCGATCAGGCAGATGGTGACGCCCTCGGCGACGGCGTCGCGCACCAGCTGCACGAAGCGCGCCCGCGAATGCGGGTCGAGGCCGGAGGCCGGCTCGTCCAGCAGCCAGATCCGCGCCCCCGTCGCCAGGATCCGCGCCACCGACAGGAATTTTCGTTCGGCATAGGCGAGATCCACCGCCCGGGCATCGGCCTGCTTGGTCAGCCCGCAGCGGTCCAGCGCGGCATCCACGGCCGCCTCCCGCTTGCGGGCCGCACTGCCGCCGCCAGGCTGCCACAGCCAGGCGGTCGGCTCGATGGCGGCGCGGACATTGTCGCGCACCGACATCCGCCCGAACAGCCGCAGGTCCTGGAAGCTGCGCGCGACGCCCATCCGCGCGATCAGATGCGGCGACTGGCCGAGCACCGACTTGCCGTCCAGCAGCACCTCGCCGCCATCGGGGATGATATGGCCGGTGGCCAGGTTGAACAGCGTGGTCTTGCCGGCGCCGTTCGGCCCGACCAGGGCGGTGGTGACACCTTCCTGCAGGTCCAGGTCGACATTCTGGACGGCGGCGAGGCCGCCGAATTTCTTGTCGAGGCCTCGAATGGAAAAGGGGACACCCATCAGCGACGCCCCCCCGCGATGCCCGCCGGGCGGAAGATCATCAGCAGCGTCATGGCGAGCCCATAGATCAGCTGCTGCACCGCGCCGATCTGCGTCGGCGGGATGAAGGGAAGAAAAGAAAGCCCGGCCGGCAGCAGCAACAGCAGCAGCACACCGATCAAGGGCCCCGCCAGCGTCGCCGTCCCCCCGATGATGACCATCGCCATCACCAGGATCGACTGCTCGAGGGTGAAGCTCTCGACGTTGACGAAGGCCATGTAGAAAGCGAAGAGCGCGCCGGCGACGCCCGCCATGGCGCAGCCCAGCGCCACCGCCAGGGTCTTCAGCGCGCGCACATCCTTGCCGAAGGCCTCGGCGGCGCTCTCGCTGTCGCGGATCGCCATCAGCGCCCGGCCGAAGCTGCCGCGCATCAGCAGCCGCACCGCCAGCAGCAGCAGTCCCAGCACCGCCAGCGCGAAGACCAGGAAGGGCGCCGGGCCGGAGACATCGGCGCCGAACAGCGTCGCCGGCGGAATGCCGACCAGCCCGCCATGCCCGCCCGTCAGCGCATGCGCCTCGGAGAAGACGGTCACCGCCATCATCTGCAGCCCGAGGCTGGCGGCGACGAAATACTCCCCGCGGACGCGCAGCGCCGGCAGCGCCAGGCAGAGCGACAGCGCCGCGGAGATCGCCCCGCCCGCCAGACAGGCCAGCAGCACGTCAGGGATGAATTGCAGCGCCAGCTGCGCCCCGGCATAGGCGCCCAGCCCGAAGAACACCGCATGGGCGATGGAGAAAATCCCCGCATAGCCGATCAGCACGTTCAGGCTGGCGGCCAGGATGCCGAAGATGGTGGCCAGCGTCGCCAGGTTCAGCAGATAGGCGATCATCGGGCCACCGCCTGGCCGAACAGGCCGCTGGGCTTGAACAGGATGAAGGCGAAGAGCACGACGAAGCCGGCGGCAGCGCTCCACTGCGTGTCGAGCACCGAGACCACCAGGTTTTCCACCACGCCCAGCAGCAGCCCGGCCAGCGCCGCGCCGCGCAGGCTGCCGATGCCGCCCACCACGGCCGCCGCAAGCGACACCAGCATCACCTGCGCCGCGATCGCCGGCTGCAGGCCGGAGGTCATCGCCGTCAGCACCGCCCCCGGCACCGCCAACGCCGAGCCCAGCCCGAAGGCCACCATCGACAGCCGGCGCGAGGACAGGCCGAAGGCGCGCAGCAGCTCAGGGTTTTCCGACAGCGCCCGCAGCCCGATGCCGATCCGCGTCCGCTCCAGGAACAGGGTGACAGCGCCGAACAGCAGCAGCGCCACGCCCACCGCGACCCAGAAGATATCGGCCAGGTACAGCCCCGGCAGCACCTCATGCGCGCGGGTCAGCGGCGAGGCGACGACGACGAAGCCGCGGCCGAAGCCCAGCTCGATCAGGCTCTGCACCACGATCGACATGCCGAAGGCGGCGACGAAGACGGTGAAGAAGGAGCCCTCGTGCCGCTGGATCGGTCGGTAGACGAGAAAGTCCATGAACAGCCCGAAGGCGACGGCGACGACCAGCGCCGCGCCGGCGCCGACGAACCAGGGAAAGCCCGCCTGGCTGAGCGCCAGGAAGGAATAGCCGGCGAGGGCGAAGGCCGCGCCATGCGCCACATGGAAGACGCGGGTCGCGCCGAAAATGAGGGCAAAACCCGCCGCCGTCAACGCATAGATGGCGCCGGTCTGGATGCCGCTGACCAGCAGCTGCAGGAACAGCATCAGGCGATCTTCTGCGACCGGCCGCCGCGCACCTGGTTGATCTGCATCGGCATGCTCATCGTGCCGCGCTCCTCGAAGACGCCCTCGCCGCCGACGAAGGCGAAGCGCTTCACCCGCAGCCATTCCTCGCGGAGATTCTCGCCATCGACCGGCTTGCCCGCCTTTTCCAGCCCCTGGGCCAGCAGGCCGAACAGCCGCATGCCGTTGTAGTAGTTCTGGTGATAGGCGGTGGGCTCGCTGTTGTGCTTGGCGCGCCAGTCGGTGACGAAGCGCTTGGTCACCGCATCGTCGCGCGTCCAGTCGGCCGCCTGGCCGCTGAGCACCAGCCCTTCCGCCTCCGGCAGCGCCTGCACCGAGGGGATCGAGCCGCCCGAATAGGTCAGCAGCGGCTGGCTGATGCCGTTGTCGCGCAGCTGCTTGACGATCTGCGACTGCTGCGCGCCGTAGCTGGCGAAATAGACCGCGTCCGGCTTGCTGTCGCGGACGCGCGCGGCGATGGCGGCAAACTGCTGCGTCGCCGGCGGGATGCTGAAGCTGCCGACCAGCTGGCCGCCGATGCCGGGCAGCCCGTTCTTCAGCTCGGCCAGCACGCCGGTGCCGAGCGGATCGTCGACATAGACCAGCGCGATCTTCAGCAGCTTCTGCGCCTGCAGCCAGGGGAGCATGGCCTGCACTTCCTGGTTCACCAGGGGAATGACGTTCCAGAAGTAAGGGGAAAGCTCGGCCAGGTCGGGCCCGACGCCGCCGCCATTGATCATGACGACCTTGTTGCGCGTCCCGATGGGCGCGGCCGCCTTCGACACGCCGGTGAAGCCCAGCAGCACGTAGGGGGCGCGATCGACATTGGCCAGCTTGGTCATGCCGACGGCGCCGCCCTGCGGCGTGCCCTGGCTGTCCTGGGCGCGCAGCTCGATCGGCTTCTGCAGCCACTTGTCGGCGGTGATGTGCTCGATCGCCAGCTGGATGCCGCTGGTGAAGATGCCGCCATATTCGGCATTCGGCCCGGCCATGGGGAAGAGCGTGCCGATGACATGCGACCCCGCCTGCGCGCGGGCCAGGCGTGGGGCGGCAAGCGGCGAGGCCAGGCCAAGGGCCGTGGCCGCCAGCAGGCTGCGGCGGTGCAACATCTTTCTTCTCCCGTCCCTATCAGGCTGGCGGGACCCCGGTCTTAGAACCCGGTCTGATTTGTCCGCCAGATGGACATATGTCCGCTTTTGCCGTTAGGTCAGACCCTGGCGGTCGCGGTGTCAAGCCTCTTCGCCGCAAGCTTCGCTTGGCTGGCACAGCCGCATTTCGAATGGGGGAGGAAAACCAGGCATGTCGACGCCCGAGGCCTCGACCCCGGACTTCGTCTCCGCCCTCGGCCGCGGCCTGGCGGTGCTGGAATGCTTCGGCCCGGGGCGGGAGAAGCAGACCCTGACCCAGGTGGCGGCGCTGACCGGCCTCAGCCGCGGCACCGCGCGGCGCTTCCTGCTCACCCTGGCCGCGCTCGACTACCTGGCCAGCGACGGCAAGCTGTTCTGGCTGACGCCAAGGGTGCTGCGCTTCAGCCATGGCTATCTCGCCAGCTTCGGCCGGGCGGAGGTGGTCAAGCCCGTCATCCAGGCGGTCTCCGAGCAGCTCAACGAGAGCTGCTCCATGGCCGTGCTCGACGGCGCCGAGGTGGTCTATATCGCCCGGGTCGAAGCGCGCCGGGTCTATTCCTCCCGCATCGATGTCGGCTCCCGCCTGCCCGCCCATGCTTCCTCCCTCGGCCGCGTGCTGCTGGCCGGGCTGGCAGAGGACGCGCTGGACGCCTGGCTGGCGCGCCACCCGCCGCAGCCCTGGACGGCGCGCACCATCACCGACCCGGCCCAACTCCGCGCCCGCATCGTCGAGGCCCGGCGCCAGCGCTACGCCATCCTCGATGGCGAGCTCGAGCTCGGCGCCCGCTCCATCGCCGTCCCCGTTCAGGACGCGACCGGCCGCACCGTGGCGGCGCTGAACATCGGCACCTCGGCCGCCCGTGCCCCCCTCGACCAGCTGCGCCGCCAGTTCCTGCCCGTCCTGCGCGCCGCCGCGGCCGAGATCGGCCCTGGCTTCACCGGCTGGTAGAATGGGATCGGTTCCATCGATGGGCGCGAATGTCTAACCGGGTTAGACATTCGCGCCCCCTGCCCTAAACTGCCCCGGTTCGTGACCCGGGGAAAATTCCGTGCCTCCTGCCAAGCCCGCGACCGCCTCCCCGAAGAACACGGCCCGCTGGCTCTCCTGCCAGAGTCCGAAGGGCGGCACCGGCAAGACCACCTCCGTGCTGAACCTGGCCACCTTCGCCGCGCGCGACGGGCTGCGCACCGCCATCCTCGACACCGACATGCAGCGCTCGCTCTCCGCCTGGCACCGGCTGCGCCCGGCCGATGCGGCGCCGATCCGCCTCTTCTCCCGCCCGCTGACCGAGATCGAGGCCGCCATCGCCGAGATCGACGCGACGCCGGATCTCGACATCGTCCTGGTCGACACCCCACCGGCCATCGAATACCTGCCGCAGCAGACCTCCATCCTGCTCGACCGCTCGGATTTCGTGCTGGTCCCGGCCACCACCGGCAAGCCGGATGTTGATTCGGTCATCGGCTGGATGGCGCTGCTGAAGGAGCGCCGCATCCGCTCCGCCTTCCTGATCAACCGCGCCAGCCGCGTGACCCTGCCGGCCAAGTCCAAGGGCGCCGAGCCGGCGACCGGCACCCTCTCCTTCCGCGACGCCCAGCGCCGGCTGAACAAGGCCGGGCTGCTGTGCCCGCTGCCGGTGCGGCAACTGGAAGACATCCAGAACACCCACGGCTACGGTGTTGGCGTCTGCGAGATCTCCGGCGCCAAGGGGGCCGAGGATTTCGAGGCCGCCTGGGACTTCGTCCGCAACATGATGGGGCTGTGACCGCCATGGCCTATTCCCGCCGCCAGCTGCAGAAGCGCCGCGACGACCTGGAAGCAGGCGACGCTCCGGCCGCCCCCTTCGCCGAGATGCATGACGAGCGCGTGGCCCTCGTCGCCAACGCCCTGGTCCCGCTGCGCTCCGCCGACCAGGCCGTCGAGCACATCGCCCGCCTCTGGAAGGAAGCCCAGGACAAGTTCCTGGCCATCGGCCGCTACCTGGTCGAAGCGAAGCGCCGCTTCCCCAAGGCCTATGAGCGTGAGGTCGTCGACCGCCTGCCTTTCGGTCGCCAGGTCGCCTACCAGCTGGCCACCGTCGCCCGCGCGGTCGACGCCGGCACCTTCCAGTCGGGCGAGATGCCGCGGACCTATTCGGCAGCCTATCTGCTGACGACGCTCGCCAATGAAGAGCTGGCCCAGGCCCGCCAGAAGGGCCTGGTCCATCCCGACGTGCGGCGGCGGGAAATCGAGGCCTTCAAGAAAGCCCTCGAGCGGGAACGCCAGGAGATGCTCGGGCGCCGGGCGCTGCTGCTGCGGCAGCAGGAGGCGCTGAAGGCGAAAGTGGGCCGGCTGTCGGAAGCACTCGAGCAGGCGATCGCCGAGCTCAAATACGTCGAGAAAGAATTAGAAAGCTAAGGCCGGGGGCATTGAATGCCCCCCGGACCCCCACATTCTTTTTCACCGCTTGCCGCCGGCGATGCGCTGGGCCTCCGGCCGCAAGCGCAGCAGGCCCATCGACCAGATGCCCAGCAACGGGCCGGGCACCAGCACCACGAAAGCCCACTGCCAGCCCACGACACCGGCAACCAAAGGCACCAGCCAGATCGCCAGCGCCGTCAGGCCGAAACCAAGGCCAAGCTGCGCGGTCAGCGCGGTGCCAACCAGGGCCGGGTCGCCCACCTCGGTCACCACGGCCGAGAACTGCGCCGAATCCGCGATCACCGTCGCCCCCCAGACCAGCCCCACCGCCACCACCAGCCACAGCGGCCCGGCATAGGCGAAGCCCATCAGCGCGGCGCAAAGCCCCGACGCCGCCATCAGCCCCATCGTCACCGCCGTTCGCCCCCAGCGATCGGCCAGCGCGCCGGCGGCGATGCAGGCCGGCGCGCCCACCGCGACGATCGCGAAGCACAGCCACGACGCCAGGCTGCCCTGCCCCACCCGGGCGCCCAGGAAGGACAGCATCCAGGCCCACATGGCATAGAGCTCCCACATGTGGCCGAGATACCCGCCCGTCGCCAGCAGCACCGGCCGCGCGGCCAGCGCCTGCCCCAGCCGCCGCGCATCGAAGCTGGACTTCGGAAACGGATACGGCCCCTCCCGCAGCAGCAGCACGCCTAAGCCGCCCAGCAGCGTCGCCAGGCTGGCCACCGAGATGACCCCCTGCCACGCCACCCCGCCCACCGCATTGACGGCATGCGGCAGCGCCGAGCCCAGCGTCAGCGCCCCGATCACGCTGCCCAGCGCCACCCCGCGCCCGCGCCGGAACCAGGTCGCCACCAGCTTCAGCGCCGGCGGATAGACCCCCGCCATAAGCACGCCGGTCGCGACCCTGAGCCCCAGCGCGACCTCGGCGCCCGGCGCCCAGAGCAGCGCCAGATTGGCCGCTGCCGCCCCCGCTGCCGCGACCGCCATCAGCCGCCGCGGCGCCACCCGGTCCGGCAGCCCGGTCACCGCCGCGGCCACCGCCCCCAGCACGAAGCCGATCTGCACCCCGATCGTCATCCACCCGGCCGCCGCATCCGACAGCGACCACAGCGCCCTGAGCTGCGGCAGCACCGCCGCCGCCGAGAACCAAGTGGTCATGCACAGCACCACGCAGCCGCACAGCGCCAGCAGCATCCCATGCCGCCCGGCGGCCTCTTCCTCCTGCACCATCCTCGGTCCCCCCTGGCTCGCTTGTCGCGCGGGCGGGGCAGCGCGGCAATCACCCTTCCCAGTAGCGCCTGGCCGGCATAGGACCGAAGGCTGATCAGAAAGGCTTTCCCATGGCCAATGAACCCCGCCTGCTGAGCCGCGCCACCTACCGGCTCTGGGCCCAGGACCGCGTCCGCTTCGGCGACACCGACCGCCTGGGCCATGTCAACAACGCCAAATATGCGACCTATTTCGAGACCGCCCGGGTGGAGCTGATGCAGCAGGTCCTGCCCGGCCCCGACAGCTATTTCGTCATCGCCCGCATCGCCATCGACTTCCGCGCTGAGATCCGCGAGCTCAGCACCGTCGACATCGGCACGGCGGTGACCGCCATCGGCCGCACCTCCTTCACCACCGGCCAGGCGGTGTTCCAGGGCGAGCTCTGCGCCGCCACCGCCGAGGGCGTGGTCGTCCTCGTCGAGGCCGCCACGCGCCGCCCCATGCCGCTGCCCGAGGCCTTGCGCCAGCACCTCACCACCCTCGCTCCAGTCGAGGGCTGACCGCCATGCTGCGGCATCTCGCCCTCATCGGCGCCGGCGGCATGGCCGGGACCACGCTGCAGGCGCTCGCCGGCCGCCTGCCGCGCAAGTTGGCTGTCCTGTCCGTCCTGGCCCGCCCGGGCAGCGAGGCCAGGGCGGCGGCGCTGCTCGACCGCGACGGCCCCGCCATCGCCGAGACCCGGGTGATCTTCACCTCGCTGCCGGACATGCTGGCCGCCCGCCCGGACTTCGTCGCCGAATGCGCCGGCCACGCCGCCGTCCGTGACCATGCCGAGGCGATCCTGGGCGCCGGCGTGCCGCTGGCCGTGATCGCCATCGGCGCCCTGGCCGAGGCCGCGCTGCATGACCGCCTGCTGGCCGCCTCCGCCGCCGGCGGAGCGCCGCTGATCCTGCCTCCCGGTGCGGTCGGCGGCATCGACGCCCTGGTCGCCGCCCGCCTCTCCGGCCTGGAGGAGGTTACCTACACGGGAAGAAAGCCCCCCCAGGCCTGGCGCGGCACGGCAGCGGAGCGGATGCTGGATCTCTCGGCGGTGACCACGCCGGTGACCTTCTACGAAGGCACTGCCCGCGGCGCCGCACGCGACTACCCGCAGAACGCCAATGTGGCGGCCACCGTGGCGTTGGCCGGCGCCGGCTTCGAGGCGACGCGAGTCAGGCTGGTCGCCGATCCCACCATTGCCCGCAATGTCCACGAGGTCAGCGTGCGTTCCACCGCCGCCGACTTCACCATCCGGCTGGAAGGGCGGCCGTCCCCGGCCAATCCCAAGACCTCGCTGACCGCCGGGCTGAGCCTGGCGCGCGAGATCCTCAACCGCAGCGGCGGGCTGGTCATCTAGCCAGCCGCTCCTCCGCCTCCTCGGCAGGCGCCGGCCTGCCATAGAGAAATCCCTGGCCGAGGTCGCAGCCCATGCGGGTCAGCCGCGCATGCTGCTCCTCATGCTCGACGCCTTCGGCGACCACGCGCATGCCCAGGCCATGGGCCAAGCGTATCATCGTCTCGACGATCAGCGCGCTGCCAGCGTCATCTTCCAGGCGATCCGTGAAGCTCTTGTCGATCTTGAGCTCCTGGATCGGGAAATCGCGCAGGTGCGTCAGCGAAGCATAGCCCGTGCCGAAGTCATCGAGAGAGATATCGATGCCGACGCTGGCCAGCTCTTCCAGCGTCTCGGCGATCATCGGCGAGGCATCGGCCAGGAACACCGTCTCCGTCACCTCGATCTTCAGCGAGGTTGGCGGCACGCCGCAGGCATCCAGCCGCGCCAGCACCCGTGCGGCCAGGTCGCCGCCGGCGAAGTCGGCCTCGGTGACGTTCAGGCCGATGCGGGTTTCCGGCAGGCCCTGGCCGCGCCAGCGGGCGAGGTCGGCGGTGATGCCCTCCAGCATGCGGGTGCCGACCAGGCGGGCGGTGTCGTGGTCCTGCAGGGCGGGCCAGAACTGGGCGGGGCCGATGACGCGGCCTTCGGGTGTCACGATGCGGGCCAGCGCCTCGAACCCGTGCAGGCGGCGGTCGGACAGGCGGTATTTCGGCTGGTAGAAAGGCTGCAGCCAGCCGCCGGCCAGCGCCTGGGAGACCAGCTGGATGGCGTCGCGGCGCTGGTCGAAGCGCTCGGCGATCTGTGGCGAGAACAGCGTTGTCTGGCCGCGTCCGCTGCGCCGGCCATGCGACAGGGCGATGTCGGCGTGGCGCATCAGCGCCTCGCCATCGGCGCCGTGCTGCGGACCAAGCGCCGCGCCCAGGCTAATGGTCAGGGCGATGCCTAGCCCCTCCGGCCCAGGGATCGGCTGGCGCAGCAGGGTGGCCAGGCCGCCCGCCAGCGTCGCCAGCCGGTCGGGCTCCAGCCCCGGGATCAGCACGGCGAATTCGTCGCTGCCGGTGCGCGCGGCCAGGCCGCTGGTGCCGACGGCGCGCTGCAGCCGGCGGCCGACCTCGCGCAGCACGGCATCGCCCAGGGCATGGCCGTGGCGGTCGTTCAGCTCCTGGAAATTGTCGAGGTCGAGCAGCAGCAGGGCGATGGCCTGGCCCGGCGGCGGCGGCGCGGCCAGGGCGGCATCCAGCCGCTGCTGCAGCAGGGAGCGGTTGGCGAGGCCCGTCAGCGCGTCCTGCTGTAGCATCTCCTGCAGGCGCTGGCGCATCGCCCAGGTCTCGGTGATGTCCTGCAGGCTGCCGATCAGCCGGACCGGCTGGCCGTCCTCATGCTCGGCCTCGGCGAGCACGCGCACACGGCGGGGCTCGCCCTGGATGGTGAGGAAATCGGCCTCGAATTCCATCGGCTCGCCGGTGGCCGCCGTGTGGGTCAGTGCTGCCTTCAGCCGGTCGCGGCCGGGCTGCGGATAGTGCGACAGCCCGTCGCCAAGCTGCACGCCGGCCCCGGAGGGGTAGCCGTAGATGCGGAAGGCCTCGTCGGAACAGAAGGACAGGCCGCTGCGCAGGTCGTATTCCCAGCCGCCGAGCTGGGCCAGTCGCCCGGATTGCTGCAGCAGCCTGGCCGTGCGGCTGGTCAGCCGCGCCTGCTCCTCCGCGTCGCGATGGGCGGCGCGGGATTGCAGCAGCCCCTCGGCGATGCGGCCGAACTGGCGCAGCGCGGCGACATCCTCGGGCGGCAGGTCCCGCGGGACACGGTCGAGCAGCGCCAGCGTCGCCACCTTCTGGCCATCCACCGCCAGCGGCATGCCGGCATAGAAGCGGACGCCCAGCGTGCCGGTGACCAGGGCATTGGCGCGGAAGCGGGGATCGGCGGCGGCGTCGGCCACCAGCAGCGGCTGGTCGCCGCGGATGGTGTGGTCGCAGAAGGCCTCTTCGCGCGGGATCTGGCGGACGTCCAGCCCGTGCGTGGCCTGGAACCAGAGGCGGTCGCGGTCGAGCAGCACCAGCAGCGCGATCGGGCAGCCGAAGCGCTGCGCGGCCAGATGCACCAGGGCGTCGAAATCAGCGCTGTCCGGGCTATCGAGCAGGCCCAGGCGATGCAGCGTGGCGAGGCGCGTGGATTCAGGATCGGGCGCAGGCAAGACGGGCATTCGAACGACGCGATCCTAAGCGGCTGGGCCTTCAGCCGGGCGGTTGGCAGAGACGATCCGGCCATCCTCCATGCTAACCACGCGGTCGGCAATGTCCAGGATGCGCGGATCATGCGTGACCAGCAGAATAGCGACGCCACGGCTGCGCGCCAGATCGCGCAGCTGCCGCACCACCTCCTGGCCGCTGGCCTTGTCGAGGGCGGCGGTAGGCTCGTCGGCCAGGACCAGGCCGGGGCTGGCGACCAGAGCGCGGGCAACCGCCACGCGCTGGCGCTGCCCGCCGGAAAGCTGGCCGGGCGCCTTGTGCAGGTGTTCGGCCAGGCCGACGGCGGCCAGCATGCGGTCGGCTTCCGCCAGGCGCTGCCGCTCGGGAAGCTTCGCCTCGGTCTCCAGCGCCATGGCCACATTCTGCCGGGCGGAGAGGAAACCGAGAAGATTATGCGCCTGGAAGATGAAGCCGATGCGGCGGCGCAGCGCGACGCGCGCGGCCTCCGACGCGCCCTGCAGCTCGCGTCCCAGAACCCGGGCCGAGCCCTGCTGCATGGCCCGCAACGCGCCGATCAGGGTCAGCAGCGTCGTCTTGCCCGAGCCCGAAGGACCGGTCAGGAGGACGATTTCTCCCTCGGCGACGGTCAGGGAGACATCGCGCAGCACGGCGCGGCGCAGCTCGCCACTGCCGTAGGAATAGGTGACGCCCTCCAGCGTGACGGGGTGCATCAGAACATGTCCGCAGGATCGGCGTCGCGCAGCTTGCGCATGGCCAGCAGCCCGGCCGCAGCGCACATGCCGAAGATCAGGCCGAAGACGGTCAGCCCGCGGTCCAGCGTCATGCCCAGGGGCAGGAAGGTCGCCTGGCCGATGACGTCGTAGAGCAGTGCCGAGGCGACGGCGCCGGGAATGAAGCCCAGCAGGGCCAGGATGAAGGCCGAGCTCAGCACGCTGCGCGACAGATAGCCGTTGCCATAGCCGATGGCCTTGAGGGTGGCGTATTCGCGCAGGTGGTTGGCGATGTCGCTGAACAGGATCTGGTAGACGATCACCATGCCGACGATCAGGCCCATCAGGCTGCCGAAGCCGAAGATGAAGCCGATCGGCGTCGCCGTCTCCCAGTAGCGGCGTTCCCAGGCGACCAGCTCGGGATGGGTCAGCACCGCGACATCCTGCGGCAGCAGGGCGCGCAGCTGCGCCTGGACGGCGGCGATGTCGCTGCCCGGCTGCAGGCGGATGGCCACCAGGTCGGTGTTGCTGAAGGGCCGCTCGGGGACCAGCCGGTGAAAATTGGTCTCGTTGAGCACCAGATTGCCGTCGGCGCCGAAGGAAGGGCCGATCTCCACGGTGCCCACGACGTCGAGACGGCGGTTGCCGACCTGGACGGGCAACGGGCGGCCGCCCAGCGCCTCCAGCATCGGCTGGACGGGGCCAAATTCGGGACGGGAGCGCAGATCGAAGGCGGCGCTGTCCGGCTGCTTCAGGGCGGCGGCCACATGCTCGAGGCCGGTGAAGGCCATGGCGCCGGCCTCGACGTCGAAGCCGATCAACTGGATGGTGCGGCGGCTGCCATCCTCCGGGCTGCGCCAGGTGGATTGCGCCAGATAGACCGGGGTCGCCTGCATCACCTCGGGCAGGGCGAGGACCTGGCCAGCGCGGGCGCGTGGCAGGGGCTCGGGGCGGAAGCTCGCCATGGTCAGCGGATGGATCAGGAAGACTTCCGCCCGCATCGCCGAGATCAGCGAGGTCGCTGAATCGAAGAGGGCGGCGCGGAAGCCCAGCTGCATGAAGACCAGCACGCAGGCGAACATGACGCCGGCGATGGCCGAGGCGAGCCGCGCCTTCTCGGCCCGCAGCTGCCGCCAGGCCAGGCGAAGGGGCAGGAAGATCCGGTCGGCGAGGGTCATGGCCGGATCGCCACCTGCACCTGCATGTTCGACCGGCGGCCGAGCAGGGCGATGCCGGCCGCGTCCAGCGCCAGACGGACCGGGACGGTGCGGGCATCCACCGCGGCCACCGGGTCGGTGCCGGCCTGGGTGGTGCGGCGCACCTGCCAGCCGATCTCCCTGAGCGTGGCGTCCAGGCGGGTGGCGCTGCCGGGGATCTGGATTTCTGCGCGCTGGCCGAGGCGCAGGCGGGGCAGGTCGGTCTCGTAGACATCCGCGACCACGTCGATGCGGGTCAGGTCGGCCATGTCCAGCAGCCCGTCATTGCCCAGCAGGTCGCCCGGGCGGGCATAGAGATGCAGCACGGTGCCGGAGAGGGGTGCGCGGATGCGGGAGAGCTCGGCTTCCGCTTCCGCCGCTTGGTGCGCAGCGCGGGCGGCGTCGCGCTGGGCTTCGGCGACCGAGAGGTCCTCGGGGCGTGGACTCTGCAGGCGGGCAAGCTCGGCCTCGGCTTCCGCGACCTCGGCCGTGGCGCGGATGGCGGCGAAGCGGCGGCGCTCGGCCTCGGCGGCGCCGCCGGCGCCGCTGGGCACCAGGCGGTCGGCACGGTCGGCCTCGCGCCGGGCGCTTTCCTCGGCCGCCCGCAGCGCGGCCAGGCGGGCCTGCTGGGCGCGGCGCTCCTCCGCCCGGCCTGCCGCCCGGGTCAGGGCCAGGCGCGCCTCGGCCTCGGCCAGGGCCGCCAGGGCGCGCGCGGTCTGGGCGTCCTTCTGCGGCGCGTCGGCCAGCTCCGCCAGCAGCTGGTGCTCGGTCACCGTGGCGCCTTCCTCGACCAGCAGCCGGCCCAGACGAGTGACATTCATGCCGCCCGGTGCGCCAAGGCGGCGGATGCGAGAGGCCGGCTCGACCCGCCCGAGGGCGCCGACGCCCAGCGATTCAATGGCCTGGACGGGCCGGGCGGGTGGCGGATCCTGTTGATTCATAACGTGGTAGCCGGCGGCGGCCAGGGCCCCCGCCGCCACCAGCCCCAGCAGCAGACGCTTCACCACACGGGCACCCCGGGCCCGCGGCCATTGACAGCTGTCAACGGCGGAGCACCACGAGAAAGAGGGGCGCAAAAACTACGAAAAAGCGACGAAACGGTGGGGCCACAAGCCAACGCCATGCTGCTATCCTAACGCCGAAACGCCTCAATTGCGGAGAAAAGCGTCGGTCATGCCCGCTCGCCCCACCAGCCCCGACAGCGGCGACGCCGCGGTCATCGAGCCGATCGACCAGCGCATCGGCGCCGATGCCCAGGCGCTGAGCGCCCAGCTCGCCCTGCTGCGCAACCGCATCTTCCCCCCTGCCGCGCAGAAGACCCTGCGCCGCTTCTCGAGCGGCGAGGCGGCCACCCTGCTGCAGATCAGCGACAGCTATCTGCGCCAGCTGGCCCTGGCAGGGGAAGGGCCCGTGCCAGAAAAAGGTGCCGGCGGCCGCCGCGCCTATACGCTGGAGCAGATCCACGCGCTGCGCGGCATGCTGAAGGGCAAGGGCCGCCCGGCCTCGCCGCGCCGCGCCGAGGGCGAGCATCTGCAGGTCATCGCGGTCGCGAATTTCAAGGGCGGCTCGGGCAAGACCACCACCACGGCGCATCTGGCGCAGTACCTGGCCTTCCAGGGCCACCGCGTGCTGGCCCTCGACCTCGACCCGCAGGCCAGCCTCTCGGCGCTGTTCGGCTACCAGCCGGAGCTCGATATCGGCGAGAACGAGACGCTCTACGCCGCGCTGCGCTACGACAAGGCGCGGCGGCCGCTGAAGGAGGTCATCCGGCCGAGCTATATCCCGGGCCTCGACCTGGTGCCGGCCAACCTGGAACTGCACGAGTTCGAGCACGACACGCCCCGGCTGCTGGCGCGCCAGGAGGGCCAGCGCGAGACGCTGTTCTTCACCCGGCTGACCGAGGCGCTGGAAAGCGTGGCGTCCGACTATGACATCGTGGTCATCGACTGCCCGCCGCAGCTCGGCTTCCTGACGCTGGCCGCGCTTTGCGCCGCGACCGGCGTGCTGATCACCGTGCATCCGCAGATGCTGGACATCGCCAGCATGTGCCAGTTCCTGCTGATGACCGCCGACCTGCTGTCGGTGGTGCGCGAGGCCGGCGGACGGCTGGACTATGACTTCCTGCGCTACCTGGTCACCCGCTACGAGCCGCAGGACGGGCCGCAGACCCAGGTGGTCGGCTTCCTGCGCTCGCTGTTCGGCGAGCGTGTGCTGACCAACCCGATGGTCAAGTCCACCGCCATCTCCGATGCCGGCCTGACCAAGCAGACACTCTATGAAGTGGGGCCGCAGAATTTCTCCCGCGAGACCTACAACCGCGCGACCGAGGCGCTGGACGCGGTGAATGCCGAGATCCAGGGGCTGGTGACCCGCGCCTGGCGACGGGGAGCGAAGTAAATGAGCCGCAAGGACACGCTGCGCCGCCTGCTGGGCGGCGAAGGCGCCGAGGCCGCCGAGCCCGCCGCCCCCGAGACGGCCGCCGTCAACCGCGTCCCCTCCGGCGCCGTGCGCGCCATGGGCGTCAGCCTCGGCCAGCTGCGCGAGGAGGCGGAGGCGCTGCGCGCCCGCATCGAGGGCGGCGAGACCGTGGTGACGCTGGACCCGGCCGTGGTCGACGCCTCCTTCGTCGCCGACCGCATGGCCGGCGACAGCGAGGCGGAGCTGTCCGAGCTGGTGCAGTCGATCGCCAGCTCCGGCCAGCAGGTGCCGGTGCTGGTGCGGCCGCATCCGGAGAAGGCCGGGCATTACCAGATGGCCTATGGCCACCGCCGGCTGCTGGCGGTGAAGCGGCTGGGCATCACGCTGCAGGCGATCATCCGGCCGCTGTCGGATGCCGAGCTGGTGGTGGCCCAGGGCAAGGAGAACATCGAGCGGCGCAACCTCACCTTCATCGAACGCGCCCTCTTCGCCAGCCATCTGGAGGCGCGCGGCTTCGACCGGCCGACCCTGCATGCCGCACTCGCCGTGCAGTCGGCGGAGATGACGCGCTACCTGCAGGTGGTGCGCGCGATCCCGCGGCCGGTGATCCTGGCGATCGGCGCCGCGCCGCGCACCGGGCGGCCGCGCTGGCTGGAGCTGCAGCGCCTGTTCGCGGCCGAGGATGCCGCGCCGCTGGCCGAGCGCGCCATGGCCAGCCCCGGCTTCCGCGCGCTGAACAGCGACGCCCGCTTCCAGCGGATCTTCGCGGCGCTCCGCGACGGGCGGCAGGCGCCGGAGGCGGATCTGTGGTGGCGCAGCCCGCAGGGCGACCCGGTGGTGAAGGTGGAGCCCGGGCCGCAGGGCATGCGGCTGACGGTGAACGACCGCATGGCGCCCGAGTTCAGCCGCTTCCTGGTCGAGCGGCTGGACGACCTCTATGCCGCCTGGCGCGCCTCGCGATGAGGCCAGGGGTGGTCGCTCCGGTCCACACTGGAGGCTGCGGCGTGGACCGGAGCGTGGACTCTGGCGACCGGCTGCGCAGGAGCCCGGGCCGCCACGGGGCGGGGGAGGGCGCGCGCTCCAGGACCGTGGACTTTGGCGACCGCCTTGATCTGCAAGGGGCTTCGGGCCGCCCAGGACTCGAAGGGCGGCGGTCGCCAGAGTCCACGAGGCGGGCCGGACCGGCCGGCGCGGCCAGGACTCGGCAGGGCCGCGGAGTCGGCCACAGCGGCGGGCGTGGACCCTGGCGGCCGGATCGTGGACTTTGCCGCCAGGCGTCCATGAAAAAACAAGGACTTGGCAAAATGATCCCGGGGACTCTGCCGTCGCAAAGCAAATAGTAGAAACAACTATCTGCAATTAGCTTTCGGTCGGCAGAGTCCACGTCGACAGGGGCGGACGGGTCGGTCAGGTTCCACAGCGTCGATGACCCCAGACACTTAGCGCCACGGCTTGCCACGGAAGATCATGGGAACCGTCCATACCCTCATCGAGACCCACGGGCGCCAGGCCAGCCGCGAGCTGGTCGAAGGCCGGCGGGGACCGCGCATCGTCGAGGCCGCGGCCTCCTGGGCGGCCGATGAGGATATCGGCATCGGCTATATCCATTCCGGCTGGTGCCAGACCGCGCTGCCGCACCGCCGGCCGGACGACAACACGGCGATCTGGAAGCTCGAGACCGACAGCATGACGCTGCTGGTGGAGCCTGGCGTCCGGCTGGGCCCCGACGGGCAGCCGGCGCATGTCGGCGTGCCCTTCGGCGCCATCGCCCGGCTGATCCTGATCTACCTGCAGTCGGAGGCGCTGCGCACCGGCTCGCGCGACATCCAGCTCGGCCGGTCGCTGCGCGACTTCCTCGGCCGGCTCGGCGTCTCGGTCGGCGGCAAGACCACCAAGCTGGTGCGCGAGCAGGCCGACCGCATCAGCCGCTGCCGCCTGTCCTTCCATTTCACCCGCAACGGCGCCTCGGTGCTGGTGAACCAGAACATCGTCGACATCGCGATGTTCGTCGACGACCCGGCGGGGCCGGCGGGGCAGGGCGACCTTTTTGTCGAGAATGCCCGGCTGTCGGAAAGCTTCTTCCAGCAGCTGAAGCAGCATGCCGTGCCGCTGGACGAGGCGGCGATCCGCCATATCCGCAATTCCTCCATGGCGCTCGACGTCTATTGCTGGCTGGCCTACCGGCTGCACGCGCTGACCGACGACAAGCTGATCAGCTGGACCGCGCTGGCGACCCAGTTCGGCGCCGGTATCCGGCTGCGCAAGCATTTCAAGGCGGCCTTCACCGAAAACCTGCAACTGGCCCAGGCGGTCTATCGCGACGCCCGCGTCGAGCTGACGCCCGACGGGCTGCTGCTGCACCCCTCCGCCCCCCCGGTGCGCAAGCTGGTCTCGGCGGCGGCAAGCCCGGTCGGCAAAGTCCACGGCCTGATTCGCTAAGACCAGGCCAGCCAGCGCGACCTTTTGACGCGTTCCGGCGTTATCGGCTGCGACCACGCAGCCTTCGCCGCCGGAGAAGCCCGTTCCCATGCCCGATGCCCCCTTCCGCATGGCCTCGCCGCCGTCTGCCGGGGCGCCGTTGCGCGCCAAGGTGGCGGCCGCCGAGGTTCCGGACCTGCGCAGCCTGACCACGCTGGCCGGCGGCGTGGTGATCGTCGCGGGCCTCTATCTGGGCCGCGACGTGCTGATCCCGGTGGTGCTGGCGATCCTGCTGAGCATGGTGCTGTCGCCGCTGGTGCGGCTGCTGCGCCGGGCACGGCTGGGGCGGGTGCTGTCGGTGCTGCTGGCGGTGCTGGTGGCGGTCGGCGTCATCCTGGCCGCCGCCGCGCTGATCGGCGCGCAGCTGGCCGAGCTCGCCAACAATGCGCCGATCTACCAGCACACGGTGATGCGCAAGCTGGACGCGCTGCGCGAGATGACGGTCGGCCGCATGGGCTCGCTGCTCGGGCGCCTCGGCGAGGATCTGGGCGGGCGGAGCCCAACGGTGCCGAGCGTCGCGCCGCCCAGCGCAACCCCCTCGGCCACGCCGGTGCCGCCGCTGCCGGTCGAGCTGCACACCCCCGATCCGACGCCGATGCAGATGGCCGGGCGCATCCTGGCGCCGCTGATGGGGCCCTTCGCCCAGGCCGGCATCATCCTGGTGGTCACCGCCTTCGTGCTGCTGCAGCGGGAGGATCTGCGCGACCGCATGATCCGGCTGTTCGGCTCGACCGACCTGCACCGCACGACGGTGGCCATGGACGACGCGGTCTACCGCCTCAGCCGCTTCTTCCTGGCGCAGCTCTGCATCAACATGGCCTTCGGCGCGGTGATCGGGCTCGGCCTGCTGCTGATCGGCCTGCCCAGCCCGCTGCTCTGGGGTCTGGTGGCCGCCCTGCTGCGCTTCGTCCCCTATATCGGCGGCATCCTGGGCGCGGTCCTGCCCATCGGCCTGGCCGCCGCCGTCGATCCGGGCTGGTCGATGGTGGTCTGGACGGCCGCGCTGTTCCTGGCGGTCGAGCCGATCGCCGCCTATGTGGTCGAGCCGCTGGCCTATGGCCATTCCAGCGGCATGTCGCCGGTCTCGGTGGTGATCGCCGCGATCTTCTGGAGCTGGATCTGGGGCCCGATCGGCCTGATCATCGCGACGCCGGTGACGCTGTGCCTCGTCGTGCTCGGCCGCCATGTCCGCCGGTTGGAGTTCCTCGACGTCCTGCTCGGCGACCGCCCGGCTTTGACGCCCGTGGAAAACTTCTACCAGCGCAGCCTGGCCGGCGACCCCGACGAGGCGCAGGAACAGGCGGAGATGCTGCTGCGCGACCGCTCGCTCTGCTCCTATTACGACGAGGTGGCGCTGAAGGGGCTGGCGCTGGCCGCGGCCGACGTCCGCCGCGGACTGGTCACCCCGGACCAGCTGGACCGCATCCGCGATTCCATCGTCGAGCTGGCCGAGGCGCTGGACGAGCATGCCGATATCGACCCGCCGCCGCCGCCTGCCCCGGGCGAGAAGCCGTCGCTGCGCTTCCGCCTTTCCGCCGCCGAGCGCCGGCTGCCGCGCCCGACCCTGCCGGGCCTGCCCGAGGCCGAGACCATGCCCGAGGCCTGGCGCGCCGAGGGCTCGGTGCTCTGCGTCGCCGGGCGCGGCGCCTTCGACGAGGTCTCGGCGCTGATGCTGGCGCAGATCCTGCGCAAGCATGGCATTGGCGCGCGGGTGGTGCCGCATGCCGAGGTCTCGCGCCGCAATGTCGAGAGCTTCACCGCCGAGGGCACCCGGCTGGTGGTGATCTGCACCGTGCAGATGCGCGGCGCGCCCTCGCATCTGCGCTACCTGGTGCGGCGGCTGGAGCAGCGGCTGCCCGGGGTGCCGGTGATGCTGGGGCTGTGGACGGCGCCGGAAGGGCAGCTGGACGACACGCTGCGCCAGTCGGTCGGCGTGCCCTGCCTGGTGCCCAGCCTGCGCGAGGCAGTGCTGGGCGTGGCCAAGATCGCGAAGGAGGGGGAGGGGGACAGCCTGCCCCAGTCCGAGCGGCGTCCCGAAGTTCAGGCGGCGACCTAGCCAGAACGCCGCCGCCCGGCAGGCTCAGAACACCGCCCGCATCCGCCCGACCTCGATGCCGTTCCAGTTCCGCATCACCGGCGCGGCGAGGGTGGAGACCTCCTCGGGAAGATCGGGCAGGAGGCGGGCGAGGAGGGCTGCCATGGCCACCTCCGCGGCGCGGGTGGCACCGTCGGCGCATTTCAGCGCGATGCCCAGCCCCTGCTCGGGCAGGATGGCGCAGAAGACGCCCTCGGCGCCGACCTTGGTAAAGGCGCGGGCGCCCAGCGCCGTCATCACCGCGGTGTCGAAGCGGCCGGTGCCGGCCACCATGAAGGGGTGGGCGGCGACCGCGGCGCGCAGCCGGGCGGCGGCGGCGGCATGGCCGGCGGAAAGGCCCTCTCCGGTGCCGAGCCGGGCGAAGCCCTGCGCCAGCGCGGCCAGCGGCAGGGCATAGGTCGGGATCGAGCAGCCGTCGATGCCGTGGCTGCCCTCGGGCAGGGTCACCCCGGCCACCGCCTCCAGCGCCGATTTGACCGCGCGCTGCACCGCATGCTCCGGCCGGATGTAGCCGCGCGGCGCGACATCCAGCCCGCAGGCCAGGCACAGGAAGCCGGAATGCTTGCCGGAGCAGTTGTTGTGCAGGGCGCTGGGCCTGCCCGGCGCCTCGCAGGCCAGGCCGCGCGCGGCTTCCGGCAGGCTCGGCCAGTGCGCGCCGCATTCCAGCGCCGCGGCATCGAGGCCGAGGCGGGAGAGGGTGCGGGCGGCGACGGCGGCATGGGCGGCTTCGCCGTTGTGCGAGGCGCAGGCCAGGGCCAGGGCCTCGTCATCCAGGCCGAAGCGGTCGGCGGCGCCGCTTTCGACCAGCGGCAGCGCCTGGATCACCTTCACCGCCGAACGCGGGAAGATGGCGGCCTCGACATCGCCGCCGGAGAGCAGCAGCCCGCCCCTGGCGTCGCTGACGGCGAAGGCGATGGCATGGCGGGATTCGACCCGCCCGCCGCGCGTGACCTCGATCTGCATCGTTGTTCCTTCCTGCTAGCGGGTGGGGTGGCGCTCCGCGCCGAAGACGGCGTCGAGGGCGTCGAGGAACTCGGCCTTGCCGATGACGTCGCGGAGGCTGGCGGCCAGCCGCGCATGGGTCTCGGGCCGCGCCGCCTCGGCCAGCACGCGGGCCAGGTCGCCGGGCGCGGCGCGGCGGAAATGCAGCCCGTCGACGCCGTCCAGCACCTTCTCCGCCATGCCGCCAATGTCGGAGGCGATCAGCGGCGTGCCGCTGCGCCGCGCCTCCTGGATGACGACGGGCGAGTTCTCCCACCAGATCGAGGGGATGACGACCCAGCCGACCGAGCCCATCAGCGTCGAGACCTCGGCCGGATCATAGCGGCCGGCGAAGCGCAGGCTGCCGCCGATCCCCTCGAGCACCGGCAGGAGATCGGGGAAGTCGCGCAGCAGGTCGGCACGCTCGGCGCCGAAGACGGTCAGCCGCGCCCCGGGGATGTCTGGCAGGGCCAGGCCGAAGCCGCGCACCAGGATGTCGAGGCCCTTGAAGGGCGTCGGCTGGCCGAAGAAGCCGAAATGCCGCGCCAGGGCCGGGTCGGGGGTCCCGGGCGCCGGGCGGCGAGGCAGGGCGAGCAGCTCGTCGCCCAGGTAGTTCTCCAGCACCGAGCCGGCGGTGCCGGCCAGGCCCCAGGCCTCGTAGCGGGCGCGGATGAAGGCCGAGGGGTAGAAGCGGTGGTGGAAGCGGCGCAGCCCTTCCAGCAGCGCGGCCTTGCGCAGCACCAGGCCCGGGATGGTCCTCCCGGGGAAGCAGCCGAGGCAGCGCAGAGGCGACTCCGCGTGGCACAGCTCGCGCCCCTCGGTGCGGATCATCTGGCCGTGGTTGATGCAGATCGCCAGCATCTCGTGCAGGGTGATGGCGAAGCGGGCCTCGGGCCGCGCCTCCATCAGCTCGGCGATCAGGTCGATGCCGACGCGCCAGTAGTGGTGAAAATGATAGGCCTGGACCGGCAGGCCAGCCAGGAAGCGCACCAGCGCGCGCCGCTGGAACGGATCCGTCCACCAGAGCCGGTCCGCCTCCATGCCGCCGACATCGTAGAGGAACTCGTCCTCGGCATGCGGGGTGGCCAGCCCGGTCGGCTGGCGCGCGGCCGTGCCGGTGCCGGCCGCCGAGGCGGCGACCAGGATGGCGCGCCGCCCGGCGCTGCGCAGGGCCTGCACCTGGCGATAGGCCGCGACCTCGCCGCCACCCTTGGACAGGTCGGGATGCGAATGGGCGATGACGCAGATCGCGCTCATGCGGCGAGCGTCCAGAGGCGTTCGAGATGGTCGTTGATCATCTGCCCGGCCAGCGGCCGGCACCAGGCCTGGGCCGGCGGCTGCCAGGGCTGCCGCGGGTCGCGCCGCAGCCGCGCCAGGCTGTCCGACAGGTCGCCGCAGCCGGCCAGGTCGTGCAGCGCCTGCAGCCGGGCGAGCCCGGCGCCCTGCAGCGGGGCCGCGAAGAGCGCGTCCAGCTGCTGGTCGATCACCGCCTGGCCCAGCCGCTGCGCTTCCAGCAGCACGACCGGCGTGTCGCCGGCGATGGCGGCGGCGAGAGCCGGGCCGGCCAGGCGCGCGGCCTGGGCGGGGCGCCGGCCACGGCGGGCGAAGATCTGCGCTGCGGCCTCGGCCTGGCGGCCGAGCAGGACCAGCCCTCCGCAGCGCCGCTCCAGCCCGGCGGCGACGATCTCCAGCAGGGGGAGCAGCGCGGGCTCGTCGCAGCCGGTGACGAGGGCCAGCGGCGCGCCGGCCGGCGCGGCCGGCACAGGCGGCAGGCCAGCCAGGCGCGGCGCCAGCGCCGCCTCGCGCCGGGCCAGCACCGGCCGCAGCAGGGCTTCGGCCAGGCTGCCCTCGGCCTCGGGCCCGGCCTGCGCCGCGATGGCGTCGAGAAAGGCCGGCAGCGGCACCACCCCTGGCCGGCAGCGCAGCCATCGCCGTTCGTCATCGAAACGGAGTTCCGCCACCAGCTCCAGCGCGACCAGCCGCGGCAGCAGAGGGGTGGGCAGGCGGGCATGGAGGCAGGCGGTCGCGCCCATTGTCGTGCAATGGTCGTCTTCCAGCGGGACGAAGGCGGTCTCGTCGCCGGCGCCGTCGGGCGCCGCGAGGCGGGCCAGGGCGATCAGCTCGACCTCGAGCCCGCGCTGCGGCCGGCCGGCGAAGCGCAGGCCGAGCATGACCTCGCCGCCCGTGGTCGCCGCCGTCGCGGCGTGACGGAGCAGACCGTCGGGATCGCTGAGGGCAGCAGAGCCGAGCTGCGGCAGGGCGTCGAGCCAGCCGCCGAAGGCGCCGTGCGCGCGATAGCCGTGGCGCAGCAGCGGCCAGCGCGCCGGATCGTCGCGCGCGCCGCGCAGCAGGCTGAAGCCCAGCGCCGCCGGCAGCCGCGCGAAAGCCTTGTCCAGGTCGCGGTTGATGCCGGGATCGCGCAGGTTGACGCGGCCCGACAGCCCGCCGGCGGCGAGCGTCAGCACCAGCGGCGCGCCCTCCGGCACGCCGTCCAGCACGAGAAGAAAGCCCTGGACCTGGGCGAGGTCCGGCTGCAGCAGGGTGACGTCGGGACGCGGCGGGGCGAGCGACTGCACCGGCGTCACCACCTGGTCGCCCGCCGTCACCCGCAGCTGCGGCGGCGCGCCGCGCGGCGTCAGCATCCAGCCGCAGAGCAGCAGGCGGCGCGGGGCCAGCCGCGCCAGGCCTTCCACCGCCAGCTGCAGCCGCTCGGCGAAGTAGATCACCGCCAGCCTCGCCTCAGGCCGCGCGGCGCGGCAGGGCGGTGGCGGCGCGGCCGAGATCGGCGATGGCCTGCAGCGCGCGGCGCGAGACGGCGCGGCCGAACTGCCGGCGGCCGAAGGCGAAGGCGGCCTCGGCGCAGCGGGCGCGGCCGGCGGGATCCTCGATCAGGGCGAGGAGGTGGCCGACGAATTCGGCGCGCGAGCGGGCCAGGCGATAGGCGGTGCCGGCGCCGCCCTCGATGCCGAAGACGGCTTCCTCGGTCAGCACCGCGGGGATGCCGCGGGCGAGATATTCCACCGTCTTGATCTTCAGCCCGCCGCCATAATAGACGGGATTGATGCCGATATCGGCCTGGTCGAGGAAGCCGGCCAGGTCGGCGACCGGTCCGTGCAGCACGATGTTGCGCGGCGCGGCCGGCAGCTCGCGCAGGCTGTCGCAGACGCTGCCGGCGACATGCAGCGCGACATCGCCGCGCGCCTCGAAGCAGGGCCAGACCTGGTCGACGAACCAGCGCAGCCCGTCGCGGTTCATCGGGCTGTCGCCGCCGACGAAGACGATGCGCTGGGCCGGGCGGCTGGCGTCGATGCGCGGCCCGGGCGGCAGGCTGTGCGGCAGGTAGAGCGACTTGCCGGGCAGGCTGCGCTCGAGGAAGCGGTGTTCGCTGGCCTGGATGGCGAGCAGCAGGTCGAAGCCGTCGAGGATCTTCAGCTCCTCCGGCACGTCGATGCGGATGTGGTGCTCGAGGCCGAAATGGGCGAAGTTCTGCGCCCGCAGCGACATGACGTCGTGCGTGTCGAGCACCCGGGTCGCCGGGAAGCCGCGCGCATGGCGGAGATAGCTCAGGCGGATGTATTCGACGATGCCGATGGCATAGCTTTCCGCCTGCAGATGCGCCTCCAGCGCGGCGAAGTGCTGGCGCGAGAACTGCTTGCGCTCGAAGGGCTCCAGCAGCTGCTTCGCCTCGATCCAGGCGGGGATGGCGGCCGCCGCCGTCTCGGGCTGGTCGTCGATCGAGAAGACCCGGCCGCGGCCGCCGAGCAGCCGCTGCGCCGCCGCGCGGTCCGCCGCATCCATCTGGCGCAGGGCAAAGAGATCGGTGTCGAAGACCGGGCGGCCGACGCGCAGCATCTCGGCGATGCGGGCGTGGTTGCCGAGGCTTTCCTCCCAGAAGGGGATGTCGGTGACCAGCAGGGCGCGCGGCCGGCGCAGCGCATGCTCGAGCGTCTGGCGGTCGCGCAGGATGGCGGCCTGGCTGGAGACCTCGGCGGCATAGCGGGCGAAGAGGGTGCGGCTGGCGGCGGCGACCTCGTCCCGATAGGCCGCATCGGTTGCGAAGCGCTGCAGCAGGGGCGCGAGGGCTGCGGCGCTGCCGCTGCTGTGGAAGGGCGCCTCGGGGTCCATCCCCAGGAAGGCGTCGGCGGTGCCGATCACGGGGCGGCCATAGGCCAGCGCCTCGACGGTCTTGATCTTCAGCCCGGTGCCGCCCTGGTGCGGGTTCACCGCCAGATCGATGCCGGCATAGAAGCTTTCGAGGTTGTCCACCTCCCCCATCGCGGTCAGCGGCGGGGTGTTGGCCGGCACCGCACGCGCAGCACCACCGGCGATGCGCCATTCGGCGCCCGCGGCCGCCAGCGCCGGCAGGTCGGCCGCCGCCAGCAGCGCGGCCAGCGCCGCCTGGTTGATCGGATTGCTGCTGCCGACATAGCCGATCACCGGCGGCGTCGCGGTGCCGCGCGGCGGCAGGGGCGGCACGGGCGGCACATGGCCGAGGGTGACGACGAGGGCGCGGGTGCGCTCCTCCAGCTCCTCCCGCTCGGCATCCTGGATGGCCAGCACCAGGTCGGCGCGGTCCAGGCCGCGGGTTTCCTCTTCCGGCGTGGTGTAGAAGAAGGCGGGCTCCAGGCCGATGGCGCGCAGCCGGCGGTCGCGGTCGGCGAAGACGTCGTGGGTGTCGATGACCTTGAGGGTGCCGGCCGGGAACAGCTCCAGCGCGCGGCTGAAGAAGACGTACTCGACCATGACGAGGTGATAGATCTCCTCCTCGGCGAGGCCGGCGATGGCGGCCTCCAGCCCGGGCGGGAACCAGTCGTCGATGCCGAAGACGCGGCCCTTGCTGCGGCGTTCCTGCGCGCGGTTGTAGGGCAGCACGGTCAGCCGGTCCCAGGCCTGGCGCATCGCCTCGAGATCCGGCTCGCCCACCGCCTCGCGTGCCACGAAGCAGAAATGCACCTCGTGCCCCTGGCGCTTCAGCCGCTGCAGCAGCGCCTGGATGCGCTGGCGGTTGCCGGTATTGGCGGGGTGGCTCGGGGTGGGCGAGATGACCAGGCAGCGCATTGAAGGACCTTCGCGAGAGGCGCTGCCATGCTAGCAGGTCGGGCGCCGCTGTCCCAGCGGGGCAGGCCGGCAGGGGCAGCTCGGCGGGGGC
>NZ_MLCO01000089.1 GCF_001982615.1 Teichococcus deserti
GGGGTGCGGCGCAGGTCGACATAGAGCAGCCCGCCGGTGCTGCCGAGCTCCGCCAGGAGGGCGAGGAGACCGTGCTGGTGCTGCAGCCGAGCTGCGCCGATTGCGCCGCCGAGCTCGGCAGCACCGGCGGGCTGCTCTATGTCGACCTGCGCCGCACCCCGCGGCGCCAGGCGCCCGCCGGGCGCGACCAGCCGCGCGAGGCCCAGGCCGCCGCGCCCGCGGCATCCCCGCGCGGACGCCGCGGCCAGGCCGAGCCGCCGCCGGCCGCCGAGGACCTCACCGGCCTGCGCGAGAGCATCCTGGGCAAGCTGAACCTGCTGAACGCGGCGCCGGCGCCGCGGCCGCCCGGCCAGGGCGGCACCAGCCCCTCCGGCACCAGCCCCTCCGGCGCAACCCCGGGCGCCGCTGGACCCGGCGGCGCCACGCCGCCGGCGGCCGCGCCGGGCCAGCCGCTGCCCAATCCGCGCTTCGGGCCGAGTTCCGAGGCGGCGCCGAAGCCGCCCTGCCTGGCGCCGCCCTTCAGCTTCCGCGACTGGGCCGGGCGGCAGCCCTATCTGGAGGAGCTGGTGGCGCGCCGGGCTGGCCTGGCGCTGTCCGACCAGGGCCTGGCCGAGATGGCGTCGATGGCCGAGTTCTACGCCATCCACGAGATGCCGCGGGAGGCGCTGGACGTGCTCTCCGCCCCGGTCGCCGAAAGCGCGCCGCCGGAGCTTCGCGCGCGGCTGGAACGCGCCCGCGACATCGCCCGGATCCTGGGCCGCCAGCGCATCGACCCGGGCTCCGTCCTGCTGGCCGAGGCCGCCGATTGCGCGCGCCCCGACCTGCCGCTGTGGCGCGGCCTGGCCGCGGCGCTGACCGGCGACGCGCCGGCCCTGGCGCGCCACGCGCCGCAGATCCGCGCCCTGCTGCGCGACGTGCCCCCCGATCTGCGCATCGCCTTCGCCCATGTCCTGTCGGACGCGGTGGAGGAGGATGTCGAGACCTTGCGCGTGCTGGTGGCCACGGTGCGCACCATGACGGATCTGCGTCCCGACCAGCAGGTGGTGCGCAACTGGCTGCTGTCACGCCAGGCCCGGCTGGAGGGCAACCGCGCCGACGAGATGATGTATCTGGAGCGCGCCGCGCGCGGCCGCAGCGTCGCCGCGCTTTACGCCCGGGCGCGCCTGGCGGCGCTGAACCTGATGCGCCAGGACGCCGAGGGCCAGCGCGCCGAGCAGGCGCTGATCGACTTCGCCCGCACCTACCGGCACGACCCGCTGGGCGAGGAATCTGCCATCCTCTATGCCCAGCGCCTGCTGGAGCGCGGCGACCTGGGCGCCGCGCTGCGCGTCGCCGACGAGGCCAGCCAGGCCTCGGCGCGGCCCACCATGGAAAGCCGTGCGGCGCGGCTGGCGGCGCAGGCGCTGCGGCTGCTGCTGGTCGATGCGCGCGGCCTGACCCTGCCGCCGGCCGGCGAGCGTCTGGCGCTCTACTGGCAGTATGAAGGCTATGCGACGCCGGGCGAGCGCGGCGACGACATCCGGCTGGGGGCTGCGCGGCTGATGCTGGACCAGGGCCTGCCCGACGCGGCGCTGGAGGCCAGCCGGCAACTGGCCGCCGCCACCATCGCCCAGCCCGACGGCGCGCTGCTGCAGGCCCGGGCCGAGGCGCTGGCCGAGCAAGGCGACCCGCTGCGCGCCCTGGCGTTGCTGCAGCCGCTGCCGGCATCCGATCCGGCGAAGCGCATCGCGGCGCTCGCCTTGTCGCGGCTGGGCAAGCCGCTGGAAGGAGCGCAGGCGCTGGCCGGACTCGACGAGCTGGCTGACCGCCAGGCGCGCGCGGCGCTGCTGTTCCAGGGCCAGGCCTGGGGCGAGGCGGCGACCGCCTATGCCGAGCTGCTGCGGGAGAGCTCGCTCGACCCGCCGACCCGCTCCGAGGCGACGGCGCGGCTGGCCAGCGCCGCGGCGCTCGCCCGCCCGCGCGTCGCCCTGCCCGGCGAGCTGCTGGCGCCCGAGGGCAGTGCCGCCGCCCTGCTGCGGCTGTCCGACAACACCGCGCCGGCGCCGCCGCGCGGCGTCGCCGCGGCCCGCCAGGCGATCAGCCGCAGCCGGCAGATCGAGCAGGTGCTGCCCGCGCCGCCCGCCGCGCCCGCGACACCAGGGAGGAACTGAGCATGGACAGTCCGAGCGTCGTCAGCCTCTCCGGCCAGCTCGCGCTGCGGCAGCAGATGGAGGTGGTGGCCAACAACCTGGCCAATGCCACCAGCACCGGCTATCGCGGCGACCGCACGCTGTTCCAGAGCCATGTGAACCGGCTGGCCGTGCCGGGACGCGAGATCGCCTTCGTGCAGGACCGCGCCACCTATATCGACACCCGCCAGGGCGAGATCGGGGCCACTGGCAATCCGCTCGACATGGCGATCGACGGCGAGGGCTTCTTCGCGGTCGAACGGCCGGGCAATGCCGGCCGCGGCTACAGCCGCGACGGCCGCTTCAAGATGAGCGCTGAGGGCGCACTGGTCGACAGCAGCGGCCGCGCCATCTCCGGCGAGGGCGGCGCCCGCATCCTGCTGCCCGAGCGCGCCACCAGCATCGAGGTGCGCGCCGACGGCAACGTGCTGGCCACCGTCGAGGGGCGGGTGGAGCAGGTCGGCCGCATCGGCCTGTTCACCGCCGGCGACATGCGCGGCGTGCGCAAGGCCGGCGACGGGCTGATGGACATCCCCGCCAACCAGCTGCAGCCGATCGACCCGACCCAGCCGGGGACGCGGACGCGGCTGGTGCAGGGCGCGCTCGAGGCCTCGACCATCCAGCCGGTGCAGGAACTCGCCAACCTGACCCTGGTGCAGCGCGCCTATGAGACCATGCAGCGCTTCATCGCCGATGACGACCAGCGGATGCGGCGGATGATCGAGATGCTGGGCCGGCCGAACTGACCGTCCCTCCCCTTCCTCTCCCGTGACGCAAGGCCAGCGGCACCGCCGGCGCCGGCCAAGGAAAGCGAAAAACCATGCGCGCCATGAACATCGCGGCCACCGGCATGCAGGCCCAGCAGACCAATGTCGAGGTCATCGCCCACAACATCGCCAATGTCTCCACCACCGCCTACACCCGGCGCAAGGCGGAGTTCCAGGACCTGCTCTACCAGAGCTCGGAACGCGTCGGCTCCTCCTCCTCCGAGGCGGGGACGCTGCTGCCGGTGGGCACGCAGGTGGGCCTGGGCGTGCGCAGCTCGGCGATCAACCGCATCACCCTGCAGGGCACGCTGCAGGAGACCGGCAATGTCTACGACGTGGCGCTGGAGGGCCGCGGCTATTTCGGCATCAACCTGCCGGACGGCACCGTCGCCTATACCCGCGACGGCACCTTCAAGCTGTCGAACCAGGGCCAGATCGTCACCAGCGACGGCTATCCGGTGCAGCCGGCGATCAACATCCCCGTCGAGGTGCGCGACGTCACCATCAACCAGGCCGGCGAGGTGCTGGTCACCCAGGCCAATGGCCAGCAGCAGAATGTCGGCCGGCTGGAGCTCTTCACCTTCCCCAACGAGGCCGGGCTCGAGGCGATCGGCGGCAACAAGTTCCTGGAGACCGAGGCTTCCGGCCAGCCGAACCAGGGCCTGCCGACCGATCCCGGCTACGGCAAGATCCGCCAGTACTATCTCGAGGCCTCCAACGTGAACGTGGTGCAGGAGATCACCCAGCTGATCGCCGCCCAGCGCGCCTACGAGATGAACTCCAAGGTCATCGAGGCGACCGACCAGATGCTGCAGACCACCAACAACGTGCGGTGAGGCGGCCCATGTCCCTCTGGCTTCCTCCCCTCGTCGCCGCGCTGCTGCTGTCGGCGGCCCCCGTGGCGGCGCGGGAGGTCTGGCATGCGACCCGGCAGCTCGCGCCCGGCGACATCATCGCCAGCCAGGATGTCGAGGCCATGGCCCCGCGCCGGCCGATGCCCGGGCTGATCGAGGCCGAGCGCAACCTGGTCGGGCTCGAGGTCAAGCGCCGGGTGCGCGGCAGCGCGGCGCTGACCGAGCGCGATGTCGGCGAGCCTTCCGCCATCCGTTCCACCCAGATGATCCGCGTCTTCTGGAAGCGCGCCGGCGTCACCCTGGAGATGGAGGGGCGGGCCATGGAATCCGGCGCGCTGGGCGAGATGATCCGGGTGCACAACCCGCGCAGCGGCCGCACCATCCGCGCGCTCGTGGTGGCCGATGGCACCGCCGAGGTACGCGCGCCATGACCCGCCGCACCGCCCTGCTGGCGCTGGCCGCCCTTGGCCTCGCCGGCTGCGACAGCTTCGGCCATATCGGACGCCCGCCGCCGATCTCGGCCCCCGGCGCCATCGAGGCCATCCCGCCGATCGCCGAGGGCGACACGCCGATCGAGGTCTCCAACCGGCCGCGCCTGGCCGGCACCGGGCCGACCCTGCCGGGCTCGCTCTGGCGCGCGGGCTCGCGCAGCTTCTTCCGCGACCAGCGCGCCCGCACCGTCGGCGACCTGCTGACGGTCGAGATCGAGATCGACGACAGCGCCCAGTTCGACAACAAGACCGAGCTGGAGCACAAGGCCGAGCAGACCTTGAACATGCCCTTCCTTTTCGGGCTGCAGGGCATCTTCGGCCGCATCTTCGGCGGGCAGACGGCGCCGGCGGTGAGCCTGGGCGGCGACAGCACCGCCGACGGCACCGGCAAGATCCGCCGCAACGAGAAGATCCGGCTGCAGCTGGCGGCGACCGTCATCCGCGTGCTGCCCAGCGGCAATCTGGAGATCGCCGGCTCGCAGGAGATCCGCGTCAACAACGAGCTGCGCGAGCTGCAGCTGCGCGGGCTGATCCGGCCGGAGGATATCCGCCCCAACAACCGCATCGCCTCGGAAAAGATTGCCGAGGCCCGCATCGCCTATGGCGGCCGCGGCGTCTCCAGCGACCTGCAGCGGCCGCGCTGGGGCCAGCAGATCATGGAGCGCGTGCTGCCCTATTGATCAGGACGTGCGGCCAGCACCGCGTCGCGCAGCGCGGCGGCGACCTCGGGGCCGAGGCCGCCGGCGACCAGCAGGGGGGTGCCCTCCCCCGCCGTCTCGGCCAGCAGCGCGGTCTCGGCGGCGTGCTGGCGGGCGGCGATGCGGGCGGCCAGCGCATGCAGCCCGGGCGCCGCGGCGGCCTGGCGGCCCGGCTCGGGCTGGCGCAGGGTCAGGCTGCGCAGCTCCGACCATGGCAGGTGCCGCTCCGGCAGGGTCAGGCCGGAGGCATCCAGCAGCAGCGGCCGCGGCCCGCGCCCCTGCCGCGCCCGGCGCAGAGCGAACGCTGCCACTGCCACCACCGCCAGCCCGGCCAGCGCCGCGGCCAGCCCGACCGGCTCGTGCCGCGCGGGATCGATCAGCACCGCCAGGGCCGGCAGGCCGAAGAGCAGCCCCAGCAGCCAGGCCGCTGCCAGGAAGGACAGCGCCGGCCGCGCGGGATGCACGGTGATCCGCACCCCCCGCGCCTGCGCCTCGCGCGTGAAGCGCCCCTGATCCTGTCTCGTCTCCATGGCGCAACAGTAAGCGCAGGCGTGGCCGGGCGCCACGGCTTTGCATCGGATGCAAACCAAAGAGGCGAACTCGCGGCTTCGTGAGGCTGTTTTCAAGAAAGGCCAGAGGGCTTTGCCAATCGCGGCGCGCCGGGGTAAATCCTACCGAGAACTCAATGCTTAATTGAAAGTCCATTCTTTCGGCCCGCCCGCCGGGTCGTGCGCGTGAAAATCATATGCTAGGCAATTGATTTGCAGCGTCTCACCATGGTGCATTGCAGCAATCCAGGTTAAGGGCCCTTTCATGTCGACCGCTTTGCCCGATCGTGCCCTGGCGGCCATCCAGCAGGGGGAACTGCGTGAGGTGCGCAGTTCGCGCAATTTCACCCTGGCCAGCTTCACGATGGACGGGCCGATCCTTGTCGAGACACGGCGCTTCGGCGATGCCCGCGGCGCCTTCTCCGAGACCTACAGCGCGCGCGACTTCGCCGCCTGCGGCCTGACGACCGAGTTCGTGCAGGACAATTTCTCCATCTCCCAGCCAGCCGGCACGCTGCGCGGGCTGCATTTCCAGTCGCAGCCGGAGCCGCAGGCTAAGCTGGTCCGCGTCCTCTCGGGCCGGGTGCTCGACGTCGCCGTCGACCTGCGCCGCGCCTCGCCCACCTACGGCCAGTATGTCGCGGTCGAGCTCTCGGCCGAGGCCGGCAACCAGCTCTATGTCCCGGTCGGCTTCGCGCATGGCTTCTGCACGCTCGAACCGGATTGCGCCGTCGCCTACAAGGTCAGCGGCTATTATGCGCCGGCCAGCGACAAGGGCCTCGCCTGGGACGACCCGGATGTCGGCATCCGCTGGACCCTGCCTGCCGGCGGCCCGGTGCTCTCCGACAAGGATTCCCGCCAGCCCAGGCTGCGCGACCTCCCCGACTACTTCTGACGTCAGCATTCTGCAGAGGACGCCCCTGATGCGCATCCTGGTCACCGGCGGCGCCGGTTTCATCGGCTCGGCCCTGGTCCGGCGCCTCGTCCTCGATCAGGTCGCCGAGGCGGTGCTGGTGGTCGACAAGCTGACCTATGCCGGCGAGCGCCGCTCCTTACGGGACTGCGAAGGCAAGCCGGGCTTCGGCTTCCTGCAGGCCGACATCGCGGACGCCGAGGCGATGGCCAAGGCCATGGCCGATTTCCGCCCCGATGCGGTGATGCATCTGGCGGCCGAGAGCCATGTCGACCGCTCGATCGCCGGCGCTGCGCCCTTCGTGCAGACCAACCTGGTCGGCACCTTCGTCCTGCTGGAAGCCGCCCGCGCCTATTGGCTGGGCCTCGAGGGCGCCGCGAAGGAAAACTTCCGCTTCCTGCATATCTCAACGGACGAGGTCTTCGGCTCGCTCGGCGCGACGGGCTATTTCACCGAGACCACTCCCTATTCCCCGCGCTCGCCCTATTCGGCGACCAAGGCGGGCTCGGACCACCTGGTCGCCGCCTGGCACGAGACCTATGGCCTGCCGACGCTGATGACCAACTGCTCGAACAATTACGGGCCGTTCCATTTCCCCGAGAAGCTGATCCCGCTGACCATCCTCAACGCCCTCGAGGGCAAGCCGCTGCCGGTCTACGGCAAGGGCGAGAATGTCCGCGACTGGCTTTTCGTCGACGACCATGTCACCGCGCTGATCGCCGTGCTGCAGCGGGGCAAGCCGGGCCAGACCTACAATGTCGGCGGCAATTCCGAGCGGCGGAACATCGAGGTGGTGGAAGCCATCTGCGACACGCTCGACCGGCTGCGCCCCGATGCCGCCGGCCCGCGCCGCCGGCTGATCAGCTTCGTCACCGACCGCCCCGGCCATGATGCGCGCTATGCCATCGATGCCAGCAAGCTGAAGGCCGAGCTCGGCTGGGAGCCGTCCGAGACCTTCGCGACCGGCCTCGAGAAGACCATTGCCTGGTATCTCGAGAACGACTGGTGGTGGCAGCCGCTGCGCGAGCGCGTCTATAGCGGCGAGCGCCTGGGTCTTCTCCCCGCCAAGGCCGCCAGCTGATGCGCATCCTGATCGCCGGCCGGGTCGGCCAGGTCGCCTGCGCTTTGCTGCGCGCGCTCGAGCCGGAGGGCCACGAGATCACCGCGCTGGAGCCGCCGGAACTCGACCTGACCTCGCGGGAGAGCCTGGCCGCAGCCGTCGCCGCCGCCCGGCCCGAGCTGGTGATCAACGCCGCCGCCTATACGGCGGTGGACAAGGCCGAGGACGACACGGCGCTGGCCTTCGCGGTCAACCGGGACGGCGCGGCCTGGCTGGCCGCCGAAGCGGCGGCGGTCGGCGCCCCCTTCGTGCATTACTCGACGGATTACGTCTTCTCGGGCCTGGGCGGCGCGCCCTATCGCGAGACCGACGCGCCCGGGCCGCAGGGCGTCTATGGCCTGTCCAAGCTGCAGGGCGAGCGCGCCGTCATGGCCGCCAATCCGCGCAGCGTCATCCTGCGCACCGCCTGGGTCTGCTCGGCCGACGGCAATAATTTTGTGAAGACCATGCTGCGGCTGGCTTCCACGCGTGACGAGGTCGGTGTTGTCGCCGACCAGTATGGCGCGCCGACCTTCGCCGCTGACCTGGCGGAAGCCGTCCGCGTCATGGCGCCGCACCTGGTGCAGGCCCAGGCCGGCGATCCGCGCTTCGGCCTGTTCCACCTGACCGGCGCGCCGCACACCACGTGGCACGGCTTCGCCGAGGCGATCTTCGCCGGCGCCGCCGCCCGCGGCCACAAGGTGCCGACCCTCAAGGCGATCGCCACCGCCGACTACCCGACCCGCGCCGTCCGTCCGGCCGATGGCCGGCTCGACTGCAGCCATCTGCAGGCGGTGCACGGCATTCCCGCCGGCGACTGGCGCGCGCGGCTCGACGAGACCTTGACCACGCTGATTGGCCCCCCGCTGCAGGAAACCATTCGATGAAGGGCATTGTTCTGGCCGGCGGCTCCGGCACCCGGCTGCATCCCGCGACCTTGGCGGTGAACAAGCAGCTGCTGCCGGTCTATGACAAGCCGATGGTCTATTATCCGATCTCGGTGCTGATGCTGGCGGGCATCCGCGAGATCCTGATCATCACCTCGCCCGAATTCATGCCGATGTACCAGAAGCTGCTGGGCGACGGCAGCCAGTACGGCATCACCTTCGTCTATGCCGAGCAGCCCAAGCCCGAGGGCCTGGCCCAGGCCTTCCTGATCGGCCGCGACTTCATCGGCGATGATTCGGTGGCCCTGGTGCTGGGCGACAACATCTTCTACGGCGCCAACCTCTCCGACATCATGCAGGCGGCGCGCGCGCGTCCCGAAGGTGCGACCGTCTTCGCCTATCATGTCGAGGATCCGCAACGCTATGGCGTGGTCGAGTTCGACGCCGAGGGCCGCGCGCTGTCCATCGTCGAAAAGCCGGCCGAGCCGCGCTCCAGCTGGGCGGTGACCGGCCTCTATTTCTACGACAACAGCGTCGTCGACATCGCGGCCCAGGTGAAGCCCTCGCCGCGCGGCGAGCTGGAGATCACCGACGTCAACCTGGCCTATCTCCAGGCCGGCACGCTGCGGGTGGAGCAGCTCGGCCGCGGCTATGCCTGGCTCGACACGGGGACGCATGACTCGCTGCTCGACGCCGGCGAATTCGTCCGCGCCATCCAGCAGCGTCAGGGCCTGCCCATCGCCTGCCTGGAAGAGATCGCCTTCCTGAACGGCTTCATCGACGTCGAGCAGCTGCGCGCCCGCGGCCGCCTCTTCGCCAAGACCGCCTATGGCCAGCATCTGCTGCGCCTGGCCGACGAGCCGAACAGCGTTCCCCATCCCAAGAGCCTGCCTGGAGCTGCCTCGTGAAGATTGCCATGATCGGTGCCGGCTATGTCGGCCTCGTCTCCGGAGCCTGCTTCGCCGAGTTCGGCACCGATGTCTGCGTGGTCGACACCGAGATCAGCAAGATCGAGGCGCTGCGCGAGGGCCGCATCCCCATCTACGAGCCCGGCCTCGACAAGCTGGTGTCCGAGAACGTGGCCGACGGCCGGCTGACCTTCACCACCGACCTGAAGGAAGCCGTCCGCGGCGCCGAGGCCGTCTTCCTGGCGGTGGGCACCCCCACCCGCCGCGGTGATGGCCATGCCGATCTGTCCTATGTCTTCGCCGCCGCCGAGCAGGTGGCGATGGCCGCCGAGGGTCCGCTGGTGCTCGTCACCAAGTCGACCGTCCCGGTCGGCACCGGCCGCAAGGTCAAGGAGATCGTCCGCAAGGCGCGGCCGGACCTGCAGATCGAGGTCGCCTCGAATCCGGAATTCCTGCGCGAGGGCAATGCGATCGGCGACTTCATGCGGCCGGACCGCGTCGTCGTCGGCGTCGATTCCGATCGCGCCCTGGCTGTGCTGAAGAAGCTCTACCGTCCGCTCTACCTGATCGAGACGCCGGTCCTGGCCACCGCCATCGAGACCGCCGAGCTGATCAAGTATGCGGCGAACGCCTTCCTGGCGGTGAAGATCACCTTCATCAACCAGATGGCCGACCTCTGCGAGAAGGCCGGCGCCAACGTGCATGACGTGGCCCGCGGCATGGGCCTCGATGGCCGCATCGGCCGCAAGTTCCTGCATGCGGGTCCCGGCTATGGCGGTTCCTGCTTCCCGAAGGACACGCTGGCCCTGGCCCGCACCGCGCAGGAGCTCGGCGCGCCGGCGACCATCGTCGAGCAGACCATCGCCGCCAACGAGGCCCGCAAGGCGCAGATGGCCGAGCGCGTCATCGCCGCCTGCGGCGGCAGCGTCACCGGCAAGACCATCGCGGTGCTGGGCGTGACCTTCAAGCCGGAGACCGACGACATGCGCGACGCGCCGTCGCTGGTCATCCTGCCGGCCCTGGCCGCGGCGGGCGCCACCATCCGCGCCTATGACCCGCAGCCGAGCCATGCGAAGCAGTCGCTGCCCGCCTCGGTGCATTGGGCGGAGAACGCGCTGGACGCCGCCCGCGGCGCCGACGCCCTGGTGCTGATCACCGAGTGGAACGAGTTCCGCGCCCTCTCGGCCGAGAAGATCAAGGGTGCCATGGCCGGCAAGGTCATTTGCGACCTGCGCAATGTCTGGGACCCGGAGGCGATGCGCGACGCCGGCTTCGACTATTCCTCGATCGGCCGTCCCTGAGGCAGGCTGACCTCGCCCGGGCGGCCCCCAAGGGCCGGCCGGGCGGCGATGGCCGCCCTGCCCGGCGGCCGAGATTCGACGGACCGGATGCGGGGACGCGGCATGGCCTTCAAGGCGGCCATCGACAGCATGGCTTTCGGCAGCGGCTTCCTGATGATCTCGGGCTGGCTGGCGGTGCCGCGCGACCGCGACTGGCCGGCTCGCATCCTGCTGCAGGCCGGCGGCGACACTTTCGAGATCCGTCACTGGTTCCCCCGCCGCGACCTGCCCGACAAGGAGGATGGCCCCCGCTTCCTGGCCTTCCGCGAGGATTTCGCCTGGGGCCATGACCAGCCGCCCGCCGCGCCGCTCAGCCTGACCGTCGAGGGCGAGGCCGCGGTCACCGCCGATCGCTGGACCGCCTTCGCTCCCCAGGGCGCGCTGGAGATGGCGAGCCAGGCCGGCATTTCCGGCTGGCTGATCGACCCGGCGCTTTGGCACGGCACCGGCGAGGCGGCGGTGCTGCTGCCGGACGGCACCCGCCTGCCCCTCACCCTGACCATCACCCGCCCGGACCTGACCGGCGGCCAGCCGCGCCCCGACCGGCCGCACGGCTTCTCCGTCACCGCCGTGGCGCTCGCCCGGGCGGTCGCCGAGGCGCAACCCTTCAAGCCCGGCGCCACGCGGCGCGTGGTGCTGGAAAGCTCCGGCAAGCAGGTCGCCGAGAAGGAGGCGAATTTCTCCCCGGTCTCGCTCGGGCGCCTGGAGACCTATCACGAGGGCGCCGTGCGCGGCTGGGCCGCCTTCCGCGAGCCGCGCTGGGCCGTGCCCGCCGTCGAGATCCTGCTGGACGGGGTGATCTACGACACCATCCCCGCCGCGCGGCACCGCAAGGACCTGCAGGACCGCGGCACCACCAGCGGCCAGGGCGGCTTCGTCTTTCCGATCGCCAACCAGCCGCGCGACGGCGGGCCGCTGACCGTCACCGCCCGCATTGCCGGCGAAGGTTCCCTGCTGCCCGGCGAGCCGCTGGAGCTGCCGCCGCTGCCGGCGACACGCGGCCGCGCCGAGGGACCCTGGCGCAGCCTGGCGACCCACCGGCCGCAGGTCGCCATCGTCATCCCCATCTACAACGCGCCCGACGACCTGGCCGCCTGCCTGAAAACCATGGTCGCCGAGACCGGCGGCGAGGCCGAGCTGCTTCTCATCGACGATGCCAGCCCCGATCCACGCGTGGCCGAGGTGCTTTCTGCCTATGAGGGCCGCCGCAACATCCGGGTGCTGCGCAACGAGACGAATCTCGGCTTCACCGGCACCTGCAACCGCGGCATCGCGGCCGCCGGCACACGCGACGTGGTGCTGCTGAATTCCGACACGCTGCTGCCGCCGCGCTGGCTGGAGGGGCTGACGGCGGCCGCCTATGCCAGCCCGCGCACCGCCAGCGCCTCGCCGCTCTCGGACAATGCGGGCGCCTTCTCGGCGCCGCGGCTGGGCGGCGGCAATGCCCTGCCGCGCGGGCTGTCGACCGGCGATGTCGGCCGGCTGGTGACCCAGGCCTCGCGCGCCGCCTATCCGGAAGTGCCGACCGGCCACGGTTTCTGCCTGTACCTGCGGCGGGACGCGCTGGACGCCGTCGGGGTGCTCGACATCGAGGCCTTTCCGCGCGGCTATGGCGAGGAGAACGACCTCTGCATGCGGGCGCTGCGCGCCGGCTGGCAGCATGTGGTCGACGACCGCACCTATGTGCAGCACCGGCAATCGGCGAGCTTCGGCGCGGCGCGGGCCAATCTGCTGCGCGAGGGCCGCGCCCGGCTCGACGCGCGCTTCCCCGAATACAAGCCGCTGATCGGCGTCTTCCAGAAGGACCCACGGCAGCTGGCGATGCGCTGGCGGGTGCGTCGCGCCTTCCAGGGCGCGACGCCGCCGCGGCCGCGGGTGCTTTTCGTCATCTCGACGGAATCCGGCGGCACGCCGCAGACCAACATGGACCTGATGCGGGGCCTCGAGGATCGCTACGAGCCCTGGCTGCTGGTCTGCAACGGCCAGCAGCTGACCCTGCAGCGGCTGGTCGAGGGCGCCCTGCTGCCGGTCGAGCAGCGCAGCCTGGACGCGCCGATCCAGATGGCGGTCCACCGCAGCGAGCAGTACGACGCCATCATCGCCGAATGGCTGCTGCTGCACGCCATCGAGCTCCTGCATATCCGCCACCTGGCCTGGCACGGCCTCGGCCTGCCGGAGGTGGCGCGGGCGCTGGGCATCCCCGTGGTGCTGTCGCTGCACGACTTCTACGTCACCTGCCCGACCATCAAGCTGCTGGATGGCGAGATGCGCCATTGCGGCGGCATCTGCACCCAGGGCGAGGCCGAATGCCGCGCCGAGCTCTGGCCGGCCGAGCAGGTGCCGCCGCTGCGCAACAATTTCGTCCACCGCTGGCGCGAGATGCTCCGGCCGGCGCTGGCGGCCTGCGACGCCTTCGTCACCACTTCGGCCCATGCGCGCGGGGTGATCACCGCCTCCTATCCGGAGCTCGCCGGGCGCGACTTCCGCGTCGTGGCGCATGGCCGCAGCTTCGACAGCTTCCTGGCGCCGGCGCCCCGCGCGACCGCGCCGTCCGATGGCGTGGTGCGGATCCTGGTGCCGGGGAACATCTCGGCCGCCAAAGGTGCGAAGCTGATCGAGGCCATGGTGGCGCTCGACCAGGGACAGCGCGTTGCGTTCCACATCCTGGGCGATGCCGGCGCGATGCGCGAGGCGCCCGGCCTGGTGCTGCACGGCCGCTACGCCCGCGACGAATTCCTGGACCGCGTCGAGACGCTGGACGTGCAGTTCGGCGCGGTGCTGTCGATCTGGCCCGAGACCTATTGCCATACGCTGACGGAACTCTGGGCGGCGGGGCTGCCGGTCTTCGCCCTCGATCTCGGCGCGGTGGGCGAGCGCATCCGCGCCCAGGGCGGCGGCTGGCTGTTCGAGACGCGCGAGCCGGCCGCGCTGCTGGACGCGATCCTTTCCGCCGCGCGCGATGTCACCGGCGTCGACCGGCGGCTGGCAGAGCTACGCGCCTGGCAGGCCAGCGAGGCGGCGGGCGCGCGCAACATCCGCGCCATGGCCCGCGACTACGACCTGCTCTATCGCGAGGTGGCGCATCGCCGCATGGCCTTCGCCGATCCGTTTGCCGCGCCGCAGACCTGGCTGCTCTGGGACCTGCGCGGCCGGCGCGGGCCACTGCCGCCGGCGCTGCGCAACATCGCCGCCTCGCCGGTGCTGTTCCACGCCATCGCCCTGCCGGACAGCGAGCTCGCCCCGCCCGAGGGCACCGCCGGCCTGCTGCTGCTGGCCGACCGGCTGGAGGGCAGCCTGGCGCAGCAGGCGCTGGCCTATGCCGCCGCGCGCGGGATGTCCTGCCTGTTCTGCAGCGCGACGCCGCCGCATCCCGGACAGCTCGAGGGCTGGCCGCGGGTGGCGCCGGCCGCTCTGGCGCTGTCCGCGCCGGGCGAGACCGCCTGGCCGCTGCCGGTGCTGGACCTCGGCGCCACGCCGATCGCCTTCCAGCAGGCGCTGGCGCGGTTCGGGGCAGGAGAGGCGCCGGCCGCCCCCCTTCCTGCGGAAGGCGCGGCGCGGCGGATGCGGGTCTGGGTGAGCGGGTAGCGCCGGTCAGGCCGGCTCCGCCACGGCCTCCGCGCCATAGAGCTTGCCGACGAAGTCTTTGTAGTGCCGGCTGCGCGGCGCCATGATCGCGCCGAAGGCGGCCAGGTTCTGCTCGGTGAAGCTGACCTGATGCCCGCTGAGCTGCGCCATCAGCAGCATCGGCGGCGCCTCGGCATCGGTGCCGACGGCGAAGAGATAGCGCTCGACATTCTCCGACAGCACATAGTCGGGCCGCGTCGCCACCACCATCTCATGATGGAAGAAGCGCGTGCGGCAGAAGACGATCTCCTTGAAGAAGGCGGTCAGGGCGTTCTGCGTCTGGGCAATGAAGGAATCGCCGAAGATCAGCAGCCGGCCCCTGGCATGCGGGCTCTCGCTGAAGGTGATGCGGATCCGCCCGTCATTGCCCGACTGCATCTCGTTCGAGAAGCTGTGGATCTTCCAGGGGACGCGGTAGCTTTCCATCAGCTCGGTCTGCGGCGGCGTCAGCTTGACGCCCAGATCGCCCGCCGTCGGCCTCGTGCCCGGCCGGATCTGCCGCTGCAGCACCGCCTCGGCCGCGGCGACCTCGGCCGGCTCCAGCTCGAAGCTGCGCGCCAGCAGGCCGGCGATGGCGATCTGCCCGCGCACGTTCCAATGCGTGTCGGTGCGGCTGTAGCCGCCGCCCACCGCGCGCAGCTCCTCGACGGGGTAGAGGAAGTTCGGGGTGGCGTGGTCCCGGTACTGCTCGCCCAGCACGACGAAGTCCGACAGGGGGAAATGCTGCCGCAGGGCCACGTGCTTGTCCGGCGCCACGAGATGCAGGTAGCGGGCGCCCGCCCGGCGCGACAGGACCTCGCGCCGGTTCAGGTTTTCCTTGAAGTTGCGGAGGCTGCGCTCGGTCGTCTTCTTCTGCCCGGTCAGCACATCCATGGTGAAGTGCCGGTCGGAGGCCAGGAACAGATGGCCGTCCTGTCCGAAGACGACATTGCCGGCGAGCTTGAGCTCGGACAGGTCCTGCATGCTCGCCAATCCTCAGTTGATGGTGATCAGCGACTGGGCGGCGAGCGCCTTCAGCGTTTCGAACTCCCGCTCCATCGGGCAATGGTAGTTCTCCCAGGTCGCGGTGGAGCCTGCGAACTTCCTGCCGTCGGCGTAGAAATGCTCGGCGCCGCTGCTGCGCGCCTCGGTCTCCATGCCGAAGATCGAGACCTTCTTGCCCGCCTGCATGGCATCGACCAGAAGCGACAGCAGCACGATGCCGCTGCGCGGCGGGCGTTCCGGGAAGCTGCCGATCTCGATCAGCCCGGCCAGCTTGCCGAAGGCGGCCAGCGGCACCTGACTGTGCTGCCGGATGTAGCGCGCCGGGGTGTGGCAGCCGAGCTCCTGCAGGATCAGCCGGTTCTCCGCGCGGGTGAAGATCAGGCTGTCCTCGGCGAAGCCGCGAAAGAAGGCCTGGTAGCGTTCCTTCAGCGGCACGCCGATGTAGCGCAGCGTCGTCCGTTGCCCCGTATGCTGCTCGAAGCCCTGGATGCGCCCGTCATTGACGCGGATGATCAGGTCATGGCTGTCGATCGCCGCGCCATGGCTGTTCTCCATCAGGCGGGGGGAATTGCCGACAATGGCCACCGAGCTGAACTCAGCAACGATGTCGCTGATCTTGAATGTCGGCGGCAGTCGCTTGTCGTCCATCTCGATCTTCCTGCGTATCGCGTCCGGCAAATAAAAAACCCGGCAAATAAAAATCGGAGCCGTCCCGCTGCTTCTCCAGGCCCCAGCAACGACGATTCCGTTCTTCATGAGGCGGCGTCAAGCATAGGCCGGATGGCATAATTCTGACAAGCAAGGCCCATGACTGCCGCATGATTGCAGGCCGGGTCGCGCGGCAGTTGATGAGTGCGACCGCCTCTCCTCCTACCCGGAAGGCTTCATGCGTCCCGCATCGCCGGCGCAGCGGTCATCGCAGCGCCGCTTAGGGATTCGTCAACAATCCTCGCTCAAATGTCATCCTCGTGCTCCACGGTTCAACTGCCCAAGGCGAGAAACCGGTCCCAGCCGGCGCATCGGTCATTTGGACGGTCAGCCGCCGTCCAAGAATATTGAAATTTTCTTTCAACTCGAACTTGGCAGCTGCTTGTGGCCCCTGCCTGCCACCCGCTGCCCGCCATTCCCGCCCCTGCTGAAAGCGATCCATGGCCAGCTTCTCCCTCACCACCGCCGACGACACCCTGACGGGCAGCGCGGAGGATGACGTCTTCCTGGTGAACGGCAGCGTGACCCGGCTGGCGGAGACCGACCGGATCGATGGCGGGGCAGGCTTCGACACGCTGCGCTTCACGACCACCACCCTGTCGCTCTCGGCGACCCGGCTGACCGGCGTCACCTCGATCGAAGCGCTGGACATGACCGCCGGCACCACCAGCATCGCGCTCTCGCTGGATGCGCAGGCCGTGTCGCAGGCGGCGCAGGGCGTCCTGGAGCTGCGCTACGCCGCCAATGCGGTGCAGCTGAACACGTCGGCCGTGGCCGGCGCCGGCACCGTGCTGCTGAATGGCACCGGGCTGGTGACGCTGAACTCGGCCAGCGGCCAGGCGGTCACGGTCAAGGATGGCGTCGCCGGCCGGGTCACCGGCGGCAGCGGCGCCGACAGCATCACCGGCGGCAGCGGCGACGACCTGCTGCAGGGTGGCGCCGGCGACGACATTCTCGACGGCCGCGGCGGCAGCAACGTGCTGAACGGCGGCGACGGCGCCGACACGCTGCTGCTGGGCGGGGCGGGCGACAGCCTCGCCACGGGCGGCGCCGGCGACGACCGCTTCGTCCTGCGCGTCGGCGGCCGCGTCACCATTGCCGATTTCGACCAGGCCTCGGCCACCGAGGTCATCGACCTGCGCGCCTTCACGACCATCAGCCGCTTCGCGCAGCTCGGCCTCGCGGATCGCGACGGCGGCGTCGCCGTCACCCTGCCTGGCACCAGCCTGTTCCTGCAGGGCGTCAGCAGCGCCCAGCTGACGGAGAAGGACTTCATCTTCGCCGGCGGCACGCCGCCGATGCAGTTCGCGCTCACCACCGGCATCGACGACTTCACCGGCGGTGCGGCCGACGACCTCTTCCTGGTCAATGGCAGCGTCACCCGCCTGGCGCCGGAGGACCGGCTGGACGGCGGCGCCGGCCGCGACACGCTGAGCTTCACCGCGACCGCCGCCTCGGTGGGCTTCGCCCGGCTGGCCGGCGTGAGCTCGGTCGAGGTGCTGGACTTCACCCGCGCCACCGACGGCATCGGCCTCAGCCTCGACGCCCAGGCCGTCGCCCAGGCCGACGGCCGGGTGCTGGAGGTGCAATATGCCGGCAATGCCCTGCTGCTGGACGCCTCCGCGGTGCAGGGCGCCGGCACCGTGCTGCTGAACGGCACCGGCCTCGCGACGCTGCGCAACTATGCCGGCCAGGCGGTCACCATCAAGGATGGCGTCGACGGCCAGGTCCTGGGCGGCAGCGCGGCCGACCAGATCACCGGCGGCAGCGGCAACGACACGCTGGCCGGCGGGGCGGGCGACGACATCCTCGATGGCCGCGGCGGCCGCAACGTGCTGAATGGCGGCGATGGCGACGACACGCTGCTGCTGGGCGGGGCGGGCGACAGCGTCGCCACGGGCGGCGCCGGCGGCGACCATTTCGTCCTGCGCGCCGGCGGCCAGGTCACCATCGCCGATTTCGACTATGCCTCGGCCACCGAGGTCATCGACCTGCGCGCCTTCCCGGGCATTTCCAGCTTCGCCCAGCTCGCGCTCACCGACCGCGACGGCGGTGTCGCCATCGCCCTGCCCGGCACCAGCCTGTTCCTGCAGGGGATCGGCGGCGCCCAGCTGGCCGCGAAGAACTTCATCTTCGCCGGCGGCGTGCCGCCGATGCAGTTCGCGCTCACCACCGGCATCGACGACTTCACGGGCGGTGCGGCCGACGACCTCTTCCTGGTCAATGGCAGCGTCACCCGCCTGGCGCCGGAGGACCGGCTGGACGGCGGCGCCGGCCGCGACACGCTGAGCTTCACCGCGACCGCCGCTTCCGTCGGCTATGCCCGGCTCACCGGGGTCAATTCGGTCGAGGTGCTGGACTTCACCCGCGCCACCGACGGCATCGGCCTCAGCCTCGACGCCCAGGCCGTCGCCCAGGCCGACGGCCGGCTGCTGGAGGTGCAATACGCCGGCAATGCCCTGCTGCTGGACGCCTCCGCGGTGCAGGGCGCCGGCACCGTGCTGCTGAACGGCACCGGCCTCGCGACGCTGCGCAACTATGCCGGCCAGGCGGTCACCATCAAGGATGGCGTCGACGGCCAGGTCCTGGGCGGCAGCGCGGCCGACCAGATCACCGGCGGCAGCGGCAACGACACGCTGGCCGGCGGGGCGGGCGACGACATCCTCGATGGCCGCGGCGGCCGCAACGTGCTGAACGGCGGCGATGGCGACGACACGCTGCTGCTGGGCGGCCCGGGCGACAGCGTCGCCACGGGCGGCGCCGGCGACGACCGCTTCGTCCTGCGCGCCGGCGGCCGCGTTACCATCACCGACTTCAACGCGGCCTCCCTGGCCGAGCTGATCGACCTGCGCGCCTTCACCGGCATCACCACCTTCGGCAAGCTGAGCCTGACCGACCAGGATGGCGGTGTCGTCATCGGCCTGCCGGAGACCAGCCTCGTCCTGCAGGGCGTCAGCCGCAGCCAGCTCGGCGCCGGCGACTTCCTGCTGGCCGGCGGCCCGGTGACGCAGAAGTTCAGCCTGACCGCCGGGGCGGACAGCTTCACCGGCGGCGCCGGCGACGACGTCTTCATGGTCGACGGCAGCGCCTATCGCCTTGGCGCCGACGACCGGATCGACGGCGGCGACGGCCGCGACACCATGATCTTCACGGCCGCCGCCGCCTCGGTCGGCATGGACCGGCTGGCAGGCCTCGAATCCGTCGAGGTGCTGGATTTCACCCGGGCCACCGAGAGCCTGAGCGTCAGCCTGGACGCGCATGCCGTGTCGCAGGCGGCGGGCAAGGTGCTGGAGATCCAGCACGGCGGCAATGCGATGACGCTGGACACCGCCCAGGTGCAGGGCGCCGGCACCGTGCTGCTGAACGGCACCGGCCTGGTCAGCCTGCGCAACTACCAGGGGCAGGAGGTCGCCATCGCCGATGGCGTGAAGGGCCATGTCCAGGGCGGCAGCGGCGCCGACACCATCACCGGCGGCAGCGGCGCCGACCGGCTGCTGGGCGGCGAAGGCCATGACCGCCTGCTCGGCCAGGGCGGCAACGACCAGCTCGCCGGCCAGGACGGCAACGACCACCTGGACGGTGGGTCGGGCACCAACCAGATCGATGGCGGCGCGGGCTATGACACGCTGGTCATCGGCGCCGGCAAGGACACCGCGACCGGCGGCGCCGATGCCGACACCTTCGTCATCAAGCCGGGCGGAAGCGCCACCATCACCGATTTCGACGTGGCCAGCGCCATGGAGAGGCTCGACCTGCGCGCCTTCGGCTCGGTCCATTCGCTGCAGGACCTGACGCTGACCGACGGCAGCCAGGGCGTCACCATCGCCCTGCCCGGCGGCAGCGTCACCCTGAAGGGCGTGCAGGCCAGCCAGCTCACCGCCGGCGACTTCCTGTTCGCGGGCGAGGACCCGACGGTCTACCACGTGGCGGCCGGCACCAGCGCCCAGGCAGTGCAGGCCCTGCTCGACGCCGCCGGCCCTGGCGTGACGATCGAGCTCGCCGCCGGCGACTACTACTGGGATGCGCGGATCGCCATCACCAACGACAATGTCACGCTGCGCGGCGCCGGCAGCGGCGCCACCATCATCCATTCGACCATCACCGACGCCAATGCCGACAGCGCCATCCTGGCCTATGCCAGAGGCGGCCGCAGCGAGGTCGGCAGCCTGGTGGCCGACAGCCAGCTGGACGCGACCAGCATCACCCTGAGCGCGATCGGCGACCTCAAGGTCGGCGACGTCATCTATGTCGGCCAGCCGAATGACGACGCCTATCTGGCGCAGACCGGCGACCTGGAATGGGCGGCGCTGCTCGGCCCCGATGCCTATGGGCCGGACAACAACCTGCGCGAGGCGCTGGTCAGGATCACCGCGATCGACGGCAACACGCTGACGCTGTCCCACCCGCTGCCCTATGCCTTCGCCGCCGGCAAGACCACGGTCTCGAGCAATCCGATGCTGGCCGGGCTGAGCGTCTCGGGCTTCACCGTCCGCACCGACGGCCCTGGCTCCGACCCCGACCTTTTCGCCAATGTCAGCGACGCCTGGCTCAGCGTCCCGACCATCGAGTTCCGCAACGTCAGGGATTCGAATTTCAGCGACGTCAGTGTGCTGGAATCGCATTCGGTCTCGGTGAAGTTCCACACCACCTTCAACATGTCTGGCAGCCATATCCTGATCGATGGCGCCTACAACAAGGATGGCGGCGACGGCTACAGCTTCTATTTCCGCGAGGCCTTCGCCAACACCTTCACCGACGTGACGACGATGAACACGCGGCATGGCGTGATCACCTCGGCCTCGCATGCCGAGCACTACAACACCGTCGAGGTGACCTTCACCAACCGCGACGTCAACTTCCACGGCAGTCCGGACAGCCGCAACACCATCATCGTGCGGGAGATGGTGCTCGACCACGGCGTCAGCGAGGACACCTGGAAGGCGGTCTCGCCTGGCTCGCCGCCGATCCACCCGCATTCGACCATCGAGGCCAACGACGTCCGCTTCGACCGCATGATCGGCGGGCCGCAGCGCGACGCCGTGCAGGGCTCCGACAATGGCGCCTATCTGAAGGGCCTGGGTGGCCACGACGTGCTGCGCGGCGGCAAGGGCGGCGACACCCTCTATGGCGACGAGGGCAACGACACTCTCTATGGCGGGGCCGGCCACGACACGATCTATGGCGGCGTCGACAACGACATCCTCTATGGCGATTCCGGCAACGACACCCTGTATGGCGAGGACGGCAACGACACCCTGAACGGCGGCTCCGGCGCCGACCGGATCTACGGCGGCAAGGGGTCGGACACCATCACCACCGGCTCCGGCGCCGACCGCGTCTGGCGGGGCTATGGCGAGAGCACCGACACCATCACCGACTTCACCGCCGGCGCTGGCGGCGACGTGCTGGTGCTGCGCGGCTATGCGGTGAAGAGCTTCGCCGAGCTCACCCTGATCCAGTCCGGCGCGCATACCATCGTCGAGTTCGGCTCCGACGGCGAGGTGATCCTGCAGAATGTCCGGCTGTCCAGCCTGACCGCTGCCAACTTTGCCTTCGAGACGGTGGGCGTGGGCCGCGCCATCTCCGGCGGCAGCGGCCACCCGGTCGTCATGGGCACCGATGGGTCGGACACCATCGCCGTCGGCCGCGCCTCCCTGGCGGGCGGCACCCCGATCCTTGGCGGCGCCGGCACCGACACCATGGTGGTCTCCGGCAAGATCACCTACGGGCCGGAGACCATCCGCCTCAGCGGCATCGAGAAGATCGACGTCACCGCGGCCACGGTCACCCGCCTGGCCTTCGACGACGCCATGATCGCGCAGTCCGACACCGGCACCTTGACCATCCTGGCCGGCGACGGCGCCGAGCCGCTGCTGCTCGACATCGGCACCCCGGCAGCGGGCAGCGTGGTGGTCGAGGGCCAGCGCGTCGTCACCCTGGCCGGCGGACGGGCGCAGGTGGTGACCGTCGCCGACCCGCGCGGCGGCATCGTCCGCGGCGGCGCGGCGGCGGACACCATCTTCGGCGGCGTCGGCGCGGACGACCTGGCTGGTGGCACCGGCGACGATATCCTGAGCGGCGGCGCCGGCGGCGACCGGCTGGATGGCGGCGCCGGCACCGACCTAGCCTCCTACCAGCGGGCGACCGCCGGCCTGACGGTGGATCTGATCAACACCGGCAGCAGCACCGGCGAGGCCCGCGGCGACCGCTTCACCTCGATCGAGGGCCTGGTCGGCTCCCGCTTCGGCGACCGGCTGAACGGCGACCATGCCGCCAATATCCTGGTCGGCAATGCCGGCGACGACGTGCTGAACGGCCGCGGCGGCGACGACATCCTGGAAGGCGGGCTGGGCGCCGACCGGCTGGTGGGCGCTGACGGCATCGACACCGCCAGCTACGCCCGCGCCGCGGCCGGCGTCGTCGCCGATCTGGGCAATGCGGCGCGCAATACCGGCGAGGCCAGGGGCGACACCTACACGGCGGTCGAGAACATCACGGGCTCGGCCTTCGACGACCAGCTCACCGGCGATTCCGCCAGCAACACCCTGCGCGGCGGCGCCGGCAGCAACCAGCTCTTCGGCGCCGGCGGCGACGACGTGCTGATGGGCGGCATCGGCCTCGACCGCTTCGACGGTGGCAGCGGCAGCGACACGGTCAGCTATGCCGAGGCCGCGGCCGGGCTGCGCGCCGACCTGGCCGATGCCACGCGCAACACCGGCGAGGCGGCCGGCGACAGCTATGTCTCGGTCGAGAACCTGATCGGCAGCCGCTTCGACGACGTGCTGGTCGGCAATGCCGGCGCCAATGTGCTGGATGGCGGCCTCGGCGCCGACGCGATGCAGGGCGGCTCCGGCGACGACACCTATTACGTCGACAATGCCGGCGACCGGGTGATCGAGCTCGCCGATGGCGGCATCGACCTGATCGTCACCCGCTTCAGCACCAGCCTGGCCGGCACCGAGGTCGAGAACCTCACCCTGACCGGCACCGGCAACCTCTGGGCCACCGGCAGCGACGTGGCCAATGTGCTGACCGGCAATGGCGGGTCCAACCGGATCGATGGCGGGCTCGGCGCCGACACCATGATCGGTGGCCTCGGCAACGACGTCTATTATGTCGACAATACCGGCGACCGGGTGATCGAGCTCGCCAATGGCGGCACCGACCTGGTCTATAGCAGCGTCTCCTTCAGCCTGGCGGGGGGCGCGGTGGAGAACCTGACCCTGACCGGCACCGGCGACCTCGACGGCAGCGGCAACGCGCTGGCCAATGTCATCCGCGGCACCACCGGCCGCAACGTGCTGGAGGGCGGCGCCGGCGCCGACCGGCTCTATGCTGGCAATGACAGCGTTATGGACCGCTTTGTCTATCGTGCGATCGGCGACAGCGGCAACACCGAGGCCACGGCCGACCATCTGGTGCAGTTCGACCTGGCGCGCAGCGCGACCTACGACAAGTCGGACAAGATCGACCTCAGCGCCATCGATGCCGGCCAGGCCGAGGGCGACCAGGCCTTCCGCTTCGTCACCGAGTTCAAGGCGGCCGCGGCCGGCGAGGCCGAGGGCCAGCTCCGCTCCATCGCCATGGGCGGCCATGCCTGGGTCGAGATCGACCTGAACGGCGACAACCAGCGCGACATGCTGATCGTCGTCGAGAACAGCAAAGCGCTGACCGCCTGGGACTTCTTCCTCTGAGCTGAAGCGCACCGCCCCGGCGGAGGGTCGTTCGGGCCTGGCTTCCCTTGCGGAGGCCAGGCCCTTTTTCTATCCGGTGGGAAGCGGCCGGCGGGCTGGATGAGATTTGAGGCCGGCTTCCAGCATTATGGCCGCGTCCGCGGTTGCGTCAGATTTGCCTCCATGCAACCCTTAACGTAATATAATACCAATCATCTTCGGTGGATTTGGCACGATGAGCGAAGTATCCCTCCGCGCGGTCCATGGCTTCGCCAAGCCCGCCCTGGACTTTCATCAGATTTCACCGGAGTTTCTCCAAGAACCGGTTGCGGTTTCCGAGAAGAACTACAGCAACCGCGCCGATATCATCCCTGACATCCATCTGGAATCCCGCGCCGGCGACCAGCCCTGCCGCTTCCATGTCGAAACCTTCCAGGGCGAGGCCTGGCCCGCCGCCGGGCTGCGCTGCGCCGTCAGCCAGCCGGGCAGCTATGTCCGCTTCTGCCTGTCCTTCTCGCTGGACGGCTGCGACCCGGGCGATGTGCTGCATCTGCGCTGGCTCGGGCGGATGCGCGCCGGCGCCATGCCGGTCAGCGCCCGGCTGATGGTCTGCGACGGCAGCAAGAACGGCAAGAAGCCGGCCATGCCCGACCTGCTGCGCTTCGACAGCGAGATCGCCGGGCAGCAGCGCGACCTGCTGCTGCAGCTGGTCGCCGCCGAGCCGGGCGAAAAGTTCCACCTGGTCTTCGAGATGCAGGCCGACAGCGTCGTCGAGGTCGCCGATCTCCGCCTGTCGCGGCTCGGCCGCCGGCCGCTGATGTCGGGCAAGGCGCCGGTGCGACTGAAACTGCTGAAGGACCTGACCTCCCTCCTGCCCGAGGCCGGCCCGGCCGAGGCGGCCGAGGAGCGCGGCGTGCTGCTGCGCGACGGGCTGGCGGTGCATGGCCTGGCCTGGGACGCCGCCGACCCCGAGGCCTCGGTCTCGCTGGAGCTGGTGGTCGATGGCGCCGTCAACGCCATCATGCTGGCCGAGCCGATCAGCAGCGACCTGGGGCTGGAGGACAGCCCGCCCGGCAGCTTCAGCATGACGCTGCCGCACAACCTGTCGGACGGCGCCGAGCACAGCGTCGCGGTGCGCTTCGCCGCCAGCGGCGCGGCGCTCGGCCAGCCGCTGGCGCTGCGGCTCGACAGCGCGCAGGAAGGGCTGCTGCAGCTCGACGCCGACGGCCAGCTGGTCGGCTGGGCGGTCGACCGCAACCTGGCCCCGGCGCCGGTGACGGTGGAGATCCTGGCCGATGGCGCGGTGATCGCCGAGCTGCTGGCCGAGCTGCCGCATCCGGTGCTGACCGGCCCGGCCTATAATGACGGCCGCTGCGGCTTCCGCCTGCCGCTGCCGCCGGCGCTGCAGGACGGGCATCTGCATTTCGTCTCGGCCCGCATCAAGGGCGGCTACCAGCTGGCCGGCGGCGAGCTGCCGGTGCGCCAGGTGCAGGGCCGCTACTTCCTGCAGGTCGATCCCGGCCGCGGCGACCGCGTCACCGGCTGGGCGGTGGACCACGAGGAGCCGGGCCGCCCGGTCACGCTGGAGATCTGGCTGGACGGCCGCAGCTTCGGCCAGCTCCGCGCCGACCGGCCGCGCGCCGATCTGGGCGGCCAGCGGCACGGTTTTCTGTTCGTTCTGCCGCAGGCGGAGCAGGTCGAGCTGCGCACCGCCGGCGGCGAGCCGCTGGCCGGCTTCGCGGTCACCGCCGACCATGCCGGCGCCCGCCGCTGGCGGCTGCAGAGCCAGGCGGCCAGGCCCGCGGTCGCCGAGCCCGCCGCGGCTTCCGCGCTCGACGCCTTCGTCGCGGCCGGCGGCAAGCGGCTGTTCGACGAGGCCTGGTATCTGCTGGCGCATCCCCAGGCGGCGGCGGCGCTCGCCGCCGGCCAGGTGGTCTCCGCCTTCGACCATTGGGTGACCCAGGGCGCGGCGCGCGGCCTCAGCCCGAATGCCTGGTTCAACGAGGCCTGGTACCGCCGCGAATATGGCGTCGCCGCCGGCTCAGGCTTCGCCCAGTGGCTGACCGAGGGCGCCGCTGAATGGCGCTGGCCCAATCCGGGCTTCAACCCGCGCAGCTGGGCCGGCGCCCAGGGGATCGGGGCGGAGAATGCCCTGGCCGCGGTCGAGGCCTGGCTCGACAGCCTGGCCCGCGCCCCGCAGGCCGCGCCGCCTGCCCCGCCGCCCAGCCAAGCCCGCACCTATGCGGCGCTGGCCCAGGCGCGCAGCCGCAAGGGGCTGCTCTACGACAGCTATATCCAGCGCCTGCTGGAGGATATCGGCCTGGCCGATGCCGAGCGCGGCCGCCGCCTGGCTGCCGATCTCGGCCGGCACGAGACCGAGCTGACGCAATGGCTGCTCGACCGCCCGCTCGACGAGGAGCCGCTGGTCAGCATCATCATGCCGACCTTCAACCGCGGCTTCCTGATCGCCGAGGCGATCCAGTCGGTGCTCGACCAGTCCTGGAAGAACTGGGAGCTGATCATCTGCGACGATGGCAGCACGGATAAGACAGCCTTCGTGGTGAAGGGCTTCGACGATCCGCGCATCCGCTTCCTGACGCTGGAGAAGTCGAACGGCGCCATCGCCCGCAACTTCGGCATGAAGTTTTCCCGTGGCCGCTACATCACGTTCCTCGACTCGGATAATCTCTGGCATCCGCTGTTCATCCAGGCCTCGGTGGCCGGGCTGCGGCATTCCGGCCAGGCGGTGGTCTATAGCGGCTATATCGACACCGAGATGAAGGGCGCCCGCCTCGGCGCCGCCGAGCTGAAATTCACCCCCTTCGACTACCAGGCGCTGCTGCGCCGCAACTACATCGACCTCAACACCATCTGCATGGAGCGCGCGGTCTTCGACCTGCTCGGCGGCTTCAACGAGGCGCTCGGCCGGGTGCAGGACTGGGACCTGATGCTGAAATACGGGCGGCTGGTGACGCCGCTCGGCATGCCGATCACCACGGCCTTCTACCGGCGCAACGTCGCCTGGGGCCAGGTGACCGACCTGCAGGCGCATACCGACTTCAACGCCATCGTGGCGCAGAACGCGCTGGACCGGCTGGGCTCGCCGGGCTCGCTGCTGCCCGAGGGCAGCGCGCCGCTGACGGTGACACTGCTCGGCGGCGACAGCCTCGAGGGCGCCCAGGCCATGGTCAGCCTGGCCGGGCTGATGGAGGACTTCGCCAGCATCCGCCTGCTGCTGCCCGACCTGCCGGCGCTGCGCGGCTTCGTCGCGCGCAGCGGCCTGGCCCGGGCCGCACATCTGCTCTGGCTGGCACCCGGCGAGGATCCCCGCCCGCTGCTGGCCGGCGAGGCCGTGGTGCTGCCGGCCGAGGCCAGCGCGGCCTTCGCCGCAGGCCTTGGCGACATCCCGCTGCTGACGCTGGTGCAGGAGGGCGAGGTCGCCCTGCTGCGCCCCGCCGGCACCCGCCACGGCATCGCCATCGGCGCGCTGCAGATCGCCGACTTCGACAGCCTGCCCGCCGGGACGGGCGTCGCTGCGCTGGAGGACGGGCCGGCCGGCGCCCGCATCGCCGTGCTGGCGCCCGATGAGGCGCAATATGACTGGGCCATGGCGCTGGCCGCCCGCAGCCGCGGCGGCGACACCGGCCTGCTGGTCAGCCTGGCGGCCGACGGGTCCTATGCCGTGAGCCTGGCCAGCGGCGGCCACAGCCAGCCGCTGACGCTGGAGCCGGCGGCGCTGCTGGCGGCGCTGCGCGGCTGCCGCGCCCTGGCCCTGGCCGCACCCAGCGCGCGCGACCGCATGCTGAGCCTCAGCCTCGGCATCACCGCGCTGGCGGCCGAGGTGCCGGTGGTGGCGGTGGCCGACCCGACCTACCAGGCCTGGCTCGACAGCCGCAGCGTCTTCGCCACCCAGCATGACGATGCGCCGCGCTTCCTGGCCCGGCTGTCGCAGGTCATGGCCGATCCGAACGGCGCCGCCCGCGTCACCCGCCGCGGCCGCCGGCAATTCGAGCATCTGCATCGCCGCAAGGCCATGGAAGACCGGCTGAAGCTCGCCTTCGCCGTGACCCTCGGTCGCTAAGGAACCGCCGTCATGACCATCGATCAGGCCGATTTCCTGTCGCAGGCCGGGCTCGATCCGGTGCTGGGCCATGTCGTCAGCGGCTGGGCCTCGCCGGACAGCACCGTCATGCTGCTGGACGCCGAGGGCGCGAAGCTTGCCACGGCGGTCGCCGACCGGCCGCGGCAGTTCATCCGCAACCCGCCGCTGAACGACCGCTGCGGCTTCCGCATCGCGCTGCCGGCCAGCCTGCTGGATGGCGCCGAGCACAGCCTGCGCGTCACCACCGCGACCGGCGAGGACCTGCCCGGCAGCCCCTTCCGCTTCCGCGCCACAGCCGCACGCGGCGGCATCGACCAAGTCGCCGACCAGCTGGTCGCCGGCTTCGTCGAGCCCGATCCGGCCGCCCCCGAGGCGCCGGTGAAGCTCGCCGCGGTGATGGGCGACGAGACGGTGGCCCTCGCCATCGCCCAGCCCGACCCGGCCAACGCAGCGCGGCGCCGCTTCGTGCTGCTGCTGAACGGCGGCGAGCGCCCGGCCGGCCACCGCATCCTGCATGTCGGCATCATCGGCGCGGCGGGGCATCTCGAGGCCAGCCCCGCCATCCTGCCGCCGGCGGCGCCGGCCATCCTGCGGCTGCGGCCGCAGGACCGGCCGATCAGCATGGCGATCAAGATCTCGGCGCCGAACATCCGCGTCGCCAATGAATGGGGCGACTACCACTTCGCCCGCCAGCTGGGCGCGGCGCTGCAGAAGCGCGGCTGGGTGGTGCGTGTCGACTGCCAGGACGAGTGGGAGCGGCGCGGCGACGACGTGGCCCTCGCGCTCCGCGGCCGGCATCGCTACCGGGTCGATCCGCAGGCGGTGAACCTGATGTGGCAGATCAGCCATCCGGACCGCGTCGCCGACGGCGAGATGGACGATTACGACCATATCTTCGTGGCCTCGGACATCTACGCCAAGATCCTGGCGCCGCAGACCCGCGCGCCCGTCAGCGCGCTGCACCAGGCGACGGACGCCAGCGTCTTCCACCCGCCGGCGGAGCCGCTGCCGCTGGAGCAGACCCCGCTCTTCGTCGGCAACTCGCGGAAAGAGTATCGGACGCTGGTGAAGTGGTGCGTCGATGCGGGGATCGATGTCGCCGTCTTCGGCTCGCTCTGGGAGGGGGTAATCCCGGAGCGCTTCATCCGCGGCCGCTTCATCTCCAATGCCGAGCTGCACCAGTGGTACGGCTCCTGCGGCGTGCTGCTGAACGACCACTGGGACACGATGCGCGACTTCGGCTTCCTGTCGAACCGGCTGTTCGACGCCTCGGCCGCCGGCGCCTTCATCATCACCGATGCGGTGCGCGGCCTGTCGGAGGTCTTCGGCGACGCCGTCGAGGTGGCGCGCGACGCCGACGAGCTGAAGCGCAAGATTTCCTACTATCTGGCGAACCCCGAGGCGCGGGCCGAGAAGGTGGCGCGGGCGCGCAGGATCGTGCTGGACGGCCACACCTTCGACCACCGCGCCGAGACCATCGCGGCCGCCTATCACCGGCTGTCGGCGCAGCCGCGGCGCGCGGCGTCCTAGTCGCGACGAGAAGGGGGCCGGTCGGCCCCCTTTTCAATGGCGCAGCGCGGCCAGGTTCTCGGCCAGCCAGCGCGCCAGCAGGAAGGAACCTTCAGGCAGGCGGCGGCCGGCGCGGTGCAGCAGATGCGCGCTGGCCTCGGCCAGCACCGGGTCGGCCAGCGGGATGGCGCGCAGCCGGCCGGCGGCCAGCTCGCCGCTGGCGGCGAATTCCGGCAGGAAGGTCACCCCCATCCCGGCCAGCACGAAGCGGCGCAGCAGCTCGACCGAGCCGGTCTCGAGCCGCGGCGTCAGGCGGAAGCCGCCATCGGCCTCGGCGCGCGCCAGCAGATGGCGGATGCCATGGCCGGTGGAGAGCAGCGCCGCCGGCTCGGCGGCCAGCTCGGCCAGGTGCAAGGGGCCGCCGCGATGCGGATGGTCGGGCGGGACCAGCGCCACCAGCGGCTGGCGCGCCCGCGCCGCGCTCTGCAGCAGCGGATGCGCCGGCGGGTTGTAGGCGAGGCCCAGCTCGGCCTCGCCTTCGGCCACGGCGGCCTGGATGCGGTCGGTGCCGCCCGGGACGATGACGAAGCGCAGCCCCGGATGCTGGGCGGAAAACCCGGCCAGCCCGCGCTCCAGCAGATCCGCCAGGAAACCGTCGCCGCAACAGAGGCGGATGGTGCCTTCCAGACCGCCGCGCAGCCGGCGCAGGTGGTCGCGCAGCGCCGCCGCCTCGTCCTCCTGGCGCTGGGCGTGGAGCGCGACGGCCTGGCCGGCCTCGGTCGGCTGCACGCCGCGCGGCAGGCGTTCCAGCAGGGGCTGGCCGGCCCCGGCCTCGAGCTCGGCCACCTGGCGGCTGACCGCGGAGGGCGCCACATGCAGCGCCGCGGCAGCGGCCCGGATCGAGCCGGCCCGCACCACGGCCAGGAAATAGCGCAGCGCCCTGTCGTTCATGCGGCGGCATTCTGGCCTCCGGCACGGTCGGGGGCGACCCCCGGCAACCAAGAACCGGCAAAAACGTTGGCTCGGGCATGGAGCAGCAGATCACCATCGCCCGTCCCGCCGCCACGGTCTTCGCCTATCTGGCGGATCCCAAGAACCTGCAGGTGTGGCTGCCGCAGCTGCGCCGCGACGAGACCGCCCTGCCCCGCGAGGGGCTGGAGGGCGACGCCGCCGCCGGCCGGCTGCGCTGGTCCTTCGACCCCGCCGGCGAATGGCGGGTCGAGGAGCATGGCAAGCTGACCGTGCTGCGCCTGGTGATCACCGCCAGCGGCGCCCGGCCTAACGACCCGACCGAGCGCGAGACCCCGGCCCAGGCCCTGGCGCATGGCATGGAGGCCGCGCTGCAGAGCCTGAAGTCGCATCTGGAGCAAGCCGATGGCGGCGATCCGGAGCTGCGCATGCCGGATGCCGACCACCGGGTCTATGGCCACAAGGCGGTGCCCGAGCAGGATCGCTGAACGGCGCGCTCGTCAGTTCACAGGGACAGATCCTCGACGAAGGGGTCGAGCGGCTGGAAGCGGCTGGCGGCCTCGCGCAGCTCGCGGCTGGCATGGGCCCAATAGGCCAGGGTCACGTCGAAGCCATCGGCCACCAGCTGCTGCACCGCGGGCAGATAATCGCCGTCGCCGGCGACCAGGGTGATGCGGTCCAGCCCCGGCCGGGCGTCGCGATAGGCGTCGCGGCAGAGCCGGGCGACCAGGCTGGTATCGACCTGCTTCTCGCGGCCGGCAAAGCCGCGCTCCACCACCGTCACCTCGAAGCCGGCGCCCTCGGCATGGTGCCAGAGCGCGGCATTGCTGGCGGTGATGCTGCCGAAGAGCATGGCCCGCACCGGGTGCTCCAGCCACTGCAGCAGCGCCATCAGACGGTTGAGGTCGAGGCGGTAGTGCAGATCCGTCACGCGGCGGTCGCGCGCATCGGCCAGGCTGCGCGCCAGCCCATGGCTGACGGCACTGACCTTCTGAGCCTCGATGAAAAGGTTGCTGCAATCGACATAGGCCAGATGCACGAGGGGCGAGGCTTCCCTGCTGCTGCGATCGCCCACCTTAGGCGCGTTCCGGGACGGTATGCGACCTTGGCCATGGTCTCGGGGACCGTCGTGTTGCGGGCCGCGGTGTTCGGGGCCGCGGCATCAGGCCGGATCAGGCCTGGCTGAGCAGCTCGTCGACGGCGCGCAGCAGGGCGGCGCGATCGGCCTCGTCCTCGATCCGGCCGACCGGGGCGCCAAGCCGGGCCAGCGGGACGGTCGCCAGGTCGAAGGGATTGGCCACCAGCCGGCGGCCGGCGACGGTCAGGCGTGGGGTGAGCCAATGCTCCTCCGCCGCGAAGGCACTGGCTTCGACGAGGGGAATGACCAGCCGGCCGGCGGCGCGCTCCAGCCGGGTCGATTGCAGCGAGACGACAAAGGGGATGGCCGCGCGCTGGCCGGGATTCCGGAAGATGTCGAACTGCGGCACGTCAGAGGTTCGAGAATTCGTCGGACAGGAAGCCGTTTGCCGCCTGGAAGCGGTTGGCGCCGTCGACGACGCGGTCGATGGCGGCATCCTCGGCGCGGCGACGGGCGCGCTCCTGCTCCACATAGGCGGCAAGCAGTTCTTCCAAGGTGCCGCTGACATTGCGCGTATAGGCCCGCGCCTGGGTCAGCAGGTCGGCATTGATGGTGACATTGATGGCGCGCTTGGGCGCGTTGCGGTCATAGCCCATGGGAGGGGTCCATGTGGATGCCATGGGGATGAGGGTAGCGCGGGTGAAGGCAGGAAGTCGAGGATCGCAGCCGATCGGCGGTGAGGAGTTGCAAGAACCTCGGAAGCCTTTCCACGGGTGACGCAATCGGCCGGACAGCCGGAGTGTGGCGCCACAGCGCTTGGGGCCATCTGACAGCCACTCCAGCCGGATCAGCAGCATATAGCGCACGATAACCTTTTATTATCAGGTGTTCCAGTCGGTGGCCTGTCATCGCCACTTTTTACCATCTCTTCACCCTCCTTGCCGACAATCCACCCGCCATCCGCCACCCCGAAAATCCCGCTTGTTCTCCGTTGTTTTTCGCATAGATTGGCACCTCCGTTCCCATGAACCGCCAGCAGAAGGCTGCGCATCCCATGGCCGAGCCCCTTCTTCCCCCCGCGCCCCCGCAG